>JBDHGR010000062.1:0-12951 GCA_039589815.1 Gemmatimonadota bacterium
GGACCAATCACGAGCAGGGAGTAATCCTGGTGATGACAAGGCGATGATGGGGTATTATCGCCAAAACGTACCAAAATTACAGTGTGGGAGGGCTCCAATCCAGCAATATTCATGTGTGTAGGTGTGTCGACTGCTTTTGTTCGGAGTAGACCTTTATGCCCACGCCGTCCTCAGGCCCAGAGGTGACCCCACCGAACCCGATGGCCCAGTCCCGCCCCCAGGCTCCTTCCGAGACTCCCATCTACGTCGTTGACGATGACGACACCATCGTCGAGGCCTTGATTCACTTCTTCCGGGAGAGAGGATATCAGAGTCAGGGTTTCGTGGACCCGATGAAAGCCTTGGAGGCCATTCGGGGGAACCCTCCCCACCTACTGATTGCCGATCGGAACATGCCCGACATGGGAGGTCTCGACCTGGCCCGAACCGCCCTGGAAGAGGACCCGGATATCGGGGTCGTGATCCTCACCGGGGCCCGGGACGTCGAGTTGGCAATCGAGGCTTTCAGGCTGGGCGCGGCGGACTATCTCCTGAAACCTCTGGATTTCGAGGAGATCGATGGAACCGTCAGGAGGGTGCTGGTTCGGAGGGCCCAGGAGATCTTCCACAGGGACACAGAAGCTCAGATGCGACGGGACGTGGAACACCGGACCCTGGAGTTGGAGAAGAAAAACAAATTCATGGAGGGGGTGACGGTTGGGGCGCTGACCTCGTTGGTGCAGCTGCTGGAGGAGAAGACACCCCATTTTCAGGGCCATAGCCGGGCGGTGGCCCGGCTCTCGGAGAGACTCGCTAACGAGCTGGCTTTGCCCAAGGGCGGGGTCCGGGCCTGTAAGACTGCCGGGTTCCTCCATGATATCGGGATGATCGCAGTCCCGGAACAGCTCCTGGAGAAGGCTAGCCCTCTATCGGAGGAAGAATCAGCCCAGATTCAGGAACACTGCCGCATCGGCAAAGATCTTCTCGAGCCCTTCTCCCACCTGGGTCCCGTTCCGGATTACGTCTTCCACCACCATGAACGAATCGACGGATCAGGTTATCCGACCGGTTTGTTAGGGCAGGACATTCCCCTGGGTGCCCAGATCGTGGCGGCTGCCGATTCCTTCCGAGCCTTGGTAGAACCCCGACCATACCGCCCGGCCCACCCTCCGAAAGAAGCCATCGAGATCCTCATTGGTGCCGCGGGGATCTGGCACTCTGATAAGGTACTCGGAGCACTGGCCCGCCTTCGCCCGAGCGCTTCGGCCTGACATTACGCCTCCGTCTGGAAACCAGGCTAGATTGCCCCTGAGGATAGTCCAGATCTTCCGAAGGGACGCCTGACTCATGATGACTTCCGACGAGCTCCGACGACGCCTCTCTCGGTTCCCCCGAGTTCCACTGGCGCACCTCCCGACGCCTCTGGATAGCCTCCCCAGCCTCTCCAAGCGCCTCGGCGGACCGACCCTACATCTCAAAAGAGACGATCAGACTGGGCTCGCTTTTGGCGGGAACAAGGCCCGCAAACTGGAGTTCATCATGGCCGATATGCTCGAGCAGGGTGCCGATTCGATCGTCACCTGGGCGGGGGTCCAGTCGAATTGGTGCCGGCAGGTGGCGGCCTCCGCGGCCCGGGTTGGAAAGAGGGCGGTTCTGGTTCTGCTGAAAAGGCCGGGCCTACCTGCTGCAGAAGACGGAAATCTCCTCATCGACAGGGTATTCGAGGCGGAAATCCGGCTTCTGGACGCCTCTGGGGAGAAGGGCTTCCTTGAATTCGAGAACGTCCGTCATTTGGTGGACCCGGTCCTGGAGGAGGAGGAGTCCGCGGGGCGGATCCCATACCTCGCACCCGTTGGGGGATCGCTTCTGGAGGGATCCATGCGGGGGCCCTTGGGAGCCCTGGGATATGTGGAGGGTTTTGCAGAGCTCCTTGAGCAGGCCCAGGCCCAGGGGTTCACCCCACAGTCCGTAGTGCTGCCTACCGGGTCTGCCGGAACCCAGGCGGGGCTTTTGGCTGGAGCAAAGCTGCTTTCCCCCCAGACCCGGATCGTGGGAATCAGTGTGGCGGGATCCTCCCAGGACATATCCCGCTATGTCATGAACATCACCAGAGCGGTCCTTGATGAGATTGGTGACGGCACCAAGGTCACGGACGAGGATGTAATCGTTCTCGATGACTACCTCGGGGAGGGTTACGGGATGCTGAACCAGAAGGTCGTGGAGGCCGTTCGGCTATTGGCCCGGGAGGAGGGCGTGCTCCTGGACCCGGTTTATACCGGGAAGGCCATGTCCGGCCTTCTGGACCTGGCTGAGAAGGGATTTTTCGGGAAAGAGGACGTGGTGTTCCTCCATACGGGGGGTACTCCGGCCCTCTTCCCATATCGGGACGGGATTCTAGAGGGGTTGAGGGAGTAGGCTCGATCCCTGGGTTGGGGCCGTTCACCAGTTGAAGAGTGGACTTCGTCCCGCGGTCGATTGGTAGACGCCGCGGCTCGAATGGGCGGCGCCGGGTCTAGGCCTTCAACGCCCTGATACCCTCCAGGAGCAGCTCGACATGTTCGTGGAAGATGAATACATGGGCGGACACTCTGACCCCCCTTGTCCCCTTCTCCTCACTCCCAATGGTCCGGATTACCAGGTTATACCTCTCCCTCAAGTAGTCCATCATCACTTGCGGATCCACGCCTTCCGTTGAGAACGCCGTCAGGCCCCCGCTGAGGTAAGGGTCCATGCTCGTGTGGAGACGGACACCGGGAACCTTAGACAACTCCTCTTTCAGGTGGGTTGAAAGGGCTTGGATCCTCCTTTGGATTCTCGCCTTGCCAACCTTGGTCTGGAAGTCGACGGCTTCGCCAAGGGCGAAAAGGAGGGGGTCAGCACGTTGTCCGAAGGTCTCGAGCCGAGTGGCGTCCTCCCGGGTGTCCCAGCCCGAATTGGCGATGGTAGGCCAGAGGCGGTCCTGCACCTCCTCCCGCACATAGAGGATCCCGGTTCCGCAGGGGGCACCGAGCCATTTGTACGGACTCGCAGCGAAGAAATCCACCCCTATCTCGTTGAGGTTCAGGTCCAACATTCCGGGGCCGTGGGCGCTGTCTGCCAGGACCAGGACACCGTGACGGTGTGCCATCTCGCTGAGCTCTTTAAGGGGGGCAATGAGCCCCGAGATGAAAACAGTATGGCTGATACTGATGACCTTGGTTCGGGGCGTGATGGCTCGCTCGAAGGAATCCACGACTTCTTCGACGGAAGAGGGCGGCAAGCCGAGGGGAACCTCCTTCACGACCACCCCATACCTGGCTGCCTTCAACCCCCAGGGATGGATTCCCGCGGGGTGTTCCATGTCTGACATGAGGACCTCGTCCCCTGGCTCCAATTCCAGGCCGTTGGCGACGAAGTTCATGCCTTCCGTGGTGTTCCGGGTCAGGACGATCTCTTGCGGCGATGCGCCCAGGAACCGGGCCACTTTGTTGCGAACCTCTTCCCGCCGGTCACCAAAAGTGTTGTAGACCTCGCACGGGGCGGTGCACTGGATTTCGAAGCTGGATGTGAGGGTGTTGAAAACCGGTTCCGGCATGGGGCCAACGGTGCCGTTGTTCATCATGATGAGCCCGTCCTGGAAGAGGTAGAGCTTCCTCAGGGCTTCCCAATAGGCTCCATCAGGGCTCTCCTGATCCAAAACATGGCGGTTCAACCGTGCGACTTTGTCGTAAACCGCCGCGTTCAGTGCGTCGACCGAGGAGAGAGACAGGGCCGCGGTGCCGAGACCGAGCTTCAGGAAGTTCCTGCGGGAATAGCCGCGACCCGGGTCTCCAAGAGATGCGCGGGGATCACCGATCATGATGCTCCTCCCTTGTTGGTGAGTGCATCAATAATGTATGACGTTAAGCTCCTTCACGCTCCCCCGCGGGCCGGCGGACCAGGGCTTTGCTATGGGCGGGAACCCCCCACCATGTCTGAGCGGATCAGGATATCGAACCCTTCGAATCGATAGCGCCGGAGTCCGTCGCCTTCGGAGTACTCCCCACCCCCTGATAAGATGGTCTCGAAGGCCAGGCTGACTCGGGGGATTACCTCACTATCCACCCAGGGGTCGTTGTGACCGGAGAGAACCCGGTCGTACTGGTCCAACCGATCCACCAGACGGGCGTTGGATGCGACATAGTCGTCCAGGACCACGTCATCTGAATAGGCGTAGAGAGGTCCCGGAAAGAAGTGATCTCCGGTAAAGAGGAGTCGGTTCGTTGCATCCAGAAGGGACATGGAGCCGGGAGAATGGCCGGGGGTGTGGATTACCTCGAGGGTTCGATTCCCCAGGTCGATGATGTCACCGTCGGTCACCAGCTCGGTGGGCTCCAGGGGCGGAATCGTCCAGGTGGAGGGATCCCACCCCTCGGGGAGAGGCTTCCAGAGGTACTCTTCGGTCACGTACTGCTGGAGGGATTCGTTGGACCTGCCCTCCGCCAAACGATCGAGAGAGGCTTGGTTGTCATAGGCCGTGATTTCCGCGAACCGCCAGGCACCGGCCACGTGATCGTAGTGCTCATGAGTAAGAACGACTGAAATGGGCAGATCAGTCAGGGATTCTACAACCGCCTGCAAATCCCCGATCCCGTTCCCGGTATCGATGAGGACCGCCCGCTCAGACCCCTCAACCAGGTAGCTGATGGCTTCCTCGAACTGGTTCGGTTCGTAGATGGCATAGGTCCCGTCGGCGAGGCGGTAGACAGCGAACCATTCCTGGAACGTCCCAACCTTTTCGAGGGTTCCGTAGACCGGGCGAGGATGCACCCGCCACCACTCACTGGGTTGGACCAATTCCGGGTTCCCGCCAGAACCCTCGAGGCCGGCCGCCTCGGTTCCGGTTTGACCGGTCTCGGGGCTCCCACAACCGTACACCACAGCCGAGGCCGCAAGCAGGATCTCCAGACTCCCGACCTTCCTCATAACACCCCCTCCATGACGGCTTCCACTTCCTTCGCCAGCCCCTCTCCTTCCTCCACCAACAGGGAGAGGCTCTCCCGCATCTCGTGCCGGAACGCCTCGTCGTCGATGCTCTTCAGGTTGATCCGGACGTTGTAGGCTGCTCCCAGTAACCCGGCCCGGGCCATGAGGGCCCCGGTTCCCACATCGCTCATCATCTCTTCCGGAGCGATTCGGACCATCTCCAGGCAGAGGCGCAGGGCATCCCGGCATGACTCCACCGTGGCGAGGGGAACTCTGGTGGCTCCTTTGTATCCCTCCTGGATTGCCGCCGCTCGGACTGCCCTCTCCTCCGGCGTGTCCTTCGGCATCCGCATGCCGACGATGACAGCGTCGAACGCCTGGGTATCCTCATCGACACCCCTCACCAGCGCGTCCTTCACGATTTGGGCCTGATCGGCCAGGTCGCAGAGCTCCTCGTATCGGTCGTCGTACTCTCCTTTTCCGATGGAGAGGTTGGATACCATGGCGCTCAGGGCAGCTCCGAGGGCGCCGGCCAGGGCCGAAACAGAGCCTCCTCCAGGGGCTGGAGTATCCCGGGAGACATCGTCCACGAAGTCGTAGGTGGATTTGAGGACGAGCGGACCCTCCACCTCTGGCATGGCCAGGACCTTTTCCCTGGGATCGAAGGGAGCTACGTCCCGCAGCCCCATGGACTGAATGGCAGTTTCCACAAGGTCCGGAACCGGAATGCCCGGGGATTTCTTCATCCGCTTCCGATAGTACCGGCCTGCCTCCCGGATGGCTTCGTAGGGGATCAGGCCCACGATCTCGGACCCGGTGATGCCGATTCCCCTGATCCGTGCCGATTCCCTTGCAGCCTCGAGGACCTCATGGGGGGAGGAAACTCTGAAGTTGGTGAGGTTCATGCTGATCTGGGCCCGCTGGTACTCGTCGATGACCCAGCCGATGGCCTTCACGTCCTTGAATGCGCCGTCAGTGAAGACATGGCCGGAGGGGTCATCAGGATCGATTTCCAGCGCCTCGTATCGAGCCCGGAGATCCCCTCCATGTTCGGAGCCGTAGTGCTCCTCCAACTCTTCGAAGGAGCTGGCGACGAAGTCGCAGGGGCCGCAGGGGTAGGTGCCGTCCCCCGGGAAGTCCACGACGTCTCCCTTATAGTAAAAGGGCGTCGTGTTACCGGTCCTCTTCCATCGACCCCTTTCCCTGAGGACATAAGCGATCTCGTTGGCGTAGCGTCGGTCGGTGGAGTTCAGATTGATGTTGTAGGCCACCAAGAACTCTCGGGCTCCCACCGCCGTGGCACCAGCCCGGGCATTAAAAACCGCTGGGCCGAAATCGGGCGCCCACTCGGGATCCGTGAGCCTCTCCCTTAATCCCTCGTACTCACCCGATCGAACCCTGGCCAGGTTCTGACGTTCGGGGCGGGAGGCGGCGTTTTCATAGAGATAAACAGGGATCCCCAGCTCCGCGCCGATTCGGGCCCCCACCCGGCGGGCCATCTCCGCGCAGTCTTCCATCGTCGCGCCGGACACGGGCACAAAGGGCACCACGTCGGTGGCACCCATGCGGGGGTGTTCTCCGTCATGAGCGGACATGTCGATGACCTGGGCGGCCTTCTTCACCGTCTGGAATGCCGCCTCCTCCACCGCCGAAGGGGGGCCAACAAACGTGATGACGGTGCGATTGGTTTTCTCACCAGGGTCCACGTCCAGGAGACGCACGCCGGCCACGGACTCTATGGCGTCGGTGACCTCCTTTATGACATTCAGGTTTCGACCTTCAGAGATGTTGGGAACGCATTCGACGATGGGGTCCATTCCTGCCGGCCTCCTAGCCGGCGACCCTTCCAGGGGGGCCTTTAACCGGCCACCTGCCAAACGGTGTCCAAAACGGTGCCGTCCACCCACTTGATGACGGCCACGGGTTGGTCGGTGAGATTCGGCGGTTGGGGTTTTCCGCCGATGATGCCTTCCACCTCTTCCTTGATCTCCTGGATGGAGCGGATGGGCAAGGCCGAATCCTTCACCGCATCGAGAAGGTCGTCTCGACCGGGATTGACGGCGATTCCCCGCTCCGTGACAACGACGTCGATGAGCTCCCCCGGACCCGTCAGCGTTGTGACCTCGTCCACCAACACGGGAATTCGATCCCGCACGGCCGGTACTGCCAGAATCGTACATCCGCTGAAGAGGCAGTTCTGCCACCCTCCGATCCCGTGGAGGAGGACTCCATCCGAGTGAGTGTTCACATTCCCGTTGAAATTCACGTCTACTTCCGTGGCCCCCAGGACTACGGCGTCCACCATGGAGGCGAAGTTGCCCTTCCCGTGGTAGTTGTAGGAGGTGAAAGGAGAGGTGGGTACGTGGTGTGGGTTGCTGGCAATGGAGTCCACTGCTGCCAGGTCGAACGTTTGGCCATCCAGGATGTACTCAGTGAGTCCCTCTTCCAACATTTCCACTAAGTACTGGGTGGAACCGCCCCTGACGAACCGGGCCTTCACACCCGCATCCTTCATCATCTCCTTCAAGAACTGGGCAAATGCCAGCGCGATTCCCCCTGCGCCGGCCTGGAAAGAAAACCCGTCCTTCATGATTCCCGCATCTCTGACAAAGCGGGCTACGTATTCGGCGATGAGAAGTCGGTCAGGGCTTTTGGTGATCTGAGTCGTGCCGGAGACAATCTTCGACGGGTCTCCGATGGAATCGACCTCCACGACGAAATCCACGTTGTTTCCCTGGATCTGCCAGGGAATACACGGGAAGGGGACGACGTGGTCGCTGACCAGGATTACGTAATCGGCATAGATGGAGTCGGCAAGTGCGACACCCAACGACCCACATGCAGACGGGCCATGAGATCCGTTCGCGTTCCCGAACGGATCGGCGGTGGGTGCCGCGATGACCGCAATGTCGATGTGGACGTCGCCGTCTTGAATGGCCTGCCACCTCCCGCCATGTGACCGGAGAACGCCGAGGCCCCTCATCTTCCCTTCCGACGTGTAACGACCCAGCGGCCCGTTCATGCTGCCTTCGATATGGTGGACCACTCCCTCCTCCATGAGGCCGATGACGGGCTCATGGCAGGGGAAGGAGGCAGAGGGCAGCCACATCAGGTCTTTGACTCCCAGCTCCTGTGCAGCTTCCAGGGCCTTCAAAGCCACCCGGTCTCCATTCCGGAGGTGATGGTGGGAGGAGATGGTCATGCCGTCGCGAAGGCCGCACTTTTCCAGGGCCGTCTTGAGGTCGGGGACCCTCTTATCACCGTTTTCCGGGTAGTCCTGGCAGGCGCGGATTGGGGGCCCGGCTTTCTTCTCTTCGGGCTGGAAGCCGCCGACCCCTTGGTAGGGGATCTGGGCTTTCCCGTTAACGTGAGTCGGTACGGTCCGTCCTGCGGCATTCTGAACGAATCCATACTCGTTCATGAGGTCACCTCCCCTCCTTCGGTGGGTTCCGGAAGGAGGCCGGCCTCTCTCGCCTGGTCCACCAACCTCCTGGCACGGAGGACGACTGGCCGGTCGATCATCTTCGTACCCAGGCTTACCACCCCCAGCCCTTTCGACTCGGCTTCCTCGAAGGCTGCCACGATCTGCTGAGCTCTCTTCAGCTCCTCCGGTCCCGGGGCAAATCCCTCGTGAATGATTTTGATCTGACGAGGGTGGATACATCCCATTCCCTGGAATCCCATGGCCCGGGACCGCCTTCCCCAAGCCAGGAGGCCTTCTTCATCGGCCACGTCGCCATAAACGGAGTCGATTGCCTGGACCCCGGCGGCCCGAGCGGCGTTCACCAACCGGCTCCGGGCCCAGAGGGACTCGGTACCCTCGGGGGTTTTCACCACCCCCAAGTCGGCCGTGTAATCCTCCAGGCCGATGGTGAGCGCCGCAACAAAAGGTGAGGCTAGAGCGATGTGGACGGCGTTCTCCACACCCTGGGCCGATTCCAGGATCGGCATGAGCCAGATGGGTTGGGTGAGGTTCAGGGCCTTCTGTATGCTGTCGATCCTGGTCTGGACGTGTTTCACCTGTCCGGAGGTTTCCACCTTGGGGATCAGGATCAACTCGGGCCCTTCCGGGACCACGGCGTCAAGGTCTTCGAGCCCAAGGTCTCCCTGGTTGATCCTGACCATGCGTTCGGCGGCCCCGAAGTCCACACATCGGAGGGCGTTCCGAACCATGAGGCGGGCGGCATCCTTCTCGTCGGGGTGTACCGAGTCCTCCAGGTCAAGGATGACACCGTCTGGAAGGTGGAGTCCTGCGTTCACGGTGAACTTTGGTTCGTTCCCGGGGAGGTAGAGCCTGGATCGGCGGAGACGATCACGGGCAGTCCCGTCCGGTCGCGGGTGGGGGCGCGGGGGTGGGCGCGCGTCGCCGGAAGGCTCCATCCCTGCCCTTAGCAGGGCTGTCTCCAACCGGGCTTGGATCACCCAGGGCAAGGCGCCCTGGTCCTCAACCTTCACTCTTACGTTCTCCGATTCGAACGCGCCCAGGGTCTCTTTAGCCCCGTCGCGAATGGAATCGCCGAAGAGGGTCTCGACCTTCGAGGTCAGATCGAGTTGGATCCCGCCGGATCCCGTCTTCTCGACCGCAACCCAGCAGTCGGACCGGACGTCGGGACCTCGACGCCCGGCCTCCCCGGATGCTGATTGGCCCGCCATAGGTTACTCCCTATCCCAGCCTCTGAATGATGGCGTCCGTGACCTGGAACGTTGTGGCAGCACCTTCCTCGATGGCGCGGGGCCCCCCGGGAAGCTTCATCATGTCATAGGTACGGACCTCTCCTCCCGCCACCACGGCCCCCACCGCTTCCCTGATCCGATCGGCCTTCTCGAACTCTCCGATGTGGTCCAGCAGCATGGCGGCCGAAAGGATCATGGCGATGGGATTCACGATCGGTGGGTCCAGCTTTTCGTATTTCGGCGCCGAACCATGCGTGGGCTCGAATACAGCCACGTCGTCCCCAATATTGGCCGAGCAGGCGAAGCCGAGTCCCCCGACCAGGCCGGCGAATGCGTCCGAAACGATGTCGCCGAACATGTTTCCAGCCACCAAAACCCCGTAGTCCTCTGGGTTCTTGGTGAGCCACATCATCTGGGCGTCGATGTTCGTGGACCAGTGTTCGATGGTGGGGTGTTCTTTCTGGACCTCTCGTGCCACCTCTTCGAGCATGCCCGAGGTTTCCCGGAGTACGTTGGGCTCTTCACAAACGGTGACGGACCGGTACCCGTGTTTTTCGGCATACTGAAAGGCGGCCTTGAGGATGCGGCGACATGCGTTTCGGGTGAATACCCGGGTGGATATGGCCATGTCCTCGCTGGGGACGTGTGCAAAACTTTCGAATTTCGGGTGGGTCGCCAAGGCCTCCCGGACCTGTTGTTGCGGATTCGTCCACTCGATCCCGCCGTAAAGCCCCTCGGTGTTCTGCCGAAAGATGACCGCGTCCACGGGGGGTTCTTCAGATCCGCCCGATGCGGTTCGGCGAATGAAATTCAGGGGGTTTCCAGCAAAGGACCGACAAGGCCGAATGCAGACGTCCAGGTTGAACTTCTGCCGAAGGCCCACGATTGGGCTGAAATACACATACCCTCTGTCTTGCAGTTCCGGAGCCAGCTCCTCGACCGCCTCGTTTTTTGGTTTCGAGGTGATGGCACCAAAAAGTCCCAGGTGGTGTTTTTCCAGGAGGTCCAGGGTTCTCTGAGGCAGGGGGTTTCCGTCGTTGACCCAGAACTCCCATCCGATATCGGCGTGAACGTAGTCGGCCTCGAATCCCACCGCTTCCAGGACTCGAAGGGACTCTTCCAGAACGACTTTTCCAATCCCGTCTCCAGGCATGGTGACCACAGTATGGCGTGCCATAGTTCGTTTCACTCCAAGGGTACGTTGGTTAGAGGTGCAAAGAACCTTCTCGATCAACCACTCAGACCCAGCCTTTTTCGGACCAGATTCTCACTTCCTCCTGCCACCACTAAACCCTGGGGTACAGAGCCCAGTGGAGGGAAGCGGAAGGTCTCCTCCCTGAAGGAAACCGTGCCCCGGGAGAAGTCCACATTCAAGGTGTCTCCCGGTATGGTGGTGAGGGTACCACCCTCCACCTCTCCCCGAAACATCTCCTTCAGGCGACTCACCAACTCGGGACACTCAATACAGATGAACCCGTTGTTGTAGGCGTTCCGGAGGTAGGTTTGCGAGAAGCTCCCGGCCAGCACAAGTGCGATCCCCCGAGCTTGAAGAGCCGTGGCAGCTTGCTCACGGCTGGACCCAGTCCCGAAGTTTCGACCACCCACGAGGATGTCCCCCTCCCGGGTCTTCTCAGCGAAGGCGGGGTCGTAGTTCTCCATGACGACACGGGCCATCTCGGCCCGGGTCATGCCCTCTCTGTAGGTGTAATCCTTTGAGTAGATCCCGTCGGTATTCAGGTTGTCGGCCGGTGTGAATACCAGGCGGCCCGAGAGGGTGGTGGGGAATCCAGGGAGAATCTCCACCTCTTCCGTGTCCCGAAGGGGAGCCTCGAACTCGTGGTAGTCCAGATCGGGGCGCGTGCGGGCGGTGGTGGAAGTACCCTCGAGGGTATCGGGACCCATGACACGGCCGGCCACCGCCGAAGCCACAACCACCTCTGGGCTGGCCAGATAGGCCTGAGCGAGGCGGGACCCCATCCGCCCCTTGAAGTTTCGGTTCGTGGCGCTGATTCCCACCTCCCCATCCTCCAGCAACCCGGACCCCAGGCCTATGCAAGGACCGCATCCCGGCGGGAGGACCTGGGCTCCTGCATCCACCAGGGCTCCCCAGGCGCCAGACGCTTCCGCCTCCTCCTGGATCTCGGCGCTGGCTGCAGCGACATAAAGATCCACGCCTTCCGCCACCCTCTTCCCGCGGATGACCTCCGCTGCCGCTTCCAGATCGTCCAACCGGGAGTTCACACACGAAACCAGGTATGCCTTGTCGATGGGCAGGCCTTCCTCCTCCATCTCGGCTAGGGATCGCATGATCTGGACGGAATCGGGCCCCGAGATGTGGGGGCTGACCTTGGATAGATCCATCCGGATCCTGGCCGCGTAGGAAGCATCGTCGTCCGGAGCCATGGGGGACCCTTCCCAGGAAAGGAGGTCCTCCTCGGTGATCCTCTCGACACCCAGACTCTCCAGTAGGTGCTTTCTGCGCCGGAGAAAACCCAACGTGACCGCATCTGTCTGGAACCACCCGGCCAATGCGCCCCACTCGGTGGTCATGTTGCTGATCGAGAAACGCTCATCCATACTCAGGGAGGCCACTCCCGGGCCTTTGAACTCGACCACGGCATTCAAGACCTCCCCCTGATTGTAGAGCCCGCACAGGGTGATGATGACATCCTTCCCAGTGGTCCCCTTGGGCAGTTTGCCGTCGAGGATGACCTCCACCGTCCGGGGTATCTGCCACCAGAACTCCCCGGTGGCCCAAACGGCGGCTGCATCTGTCCGGACCACAGGCGTCCCGAGGGCCCCCAAAGCACCGTACATGTTTGCATGGGAGTCGGATGCCACAACCAGTGAGCCCGGAAGTACGTAACCCATGGACACCATGACCTGGTGCCCGATGCCCGTTCCCGCCGGGTAGTAATGGATTCGATGGTGCGAGGCGAAGTCCTTGATGGCAGCGTACTTAGCGATGTTCGTCTCAGATCGGTTCTGAATGTCGTGATCCATTGCGAACACGGGCTGCTTCGGGTCGTCCACAACTTCGGCACCGATGGCCTTAAACTTTTCGATGACGGCAGCTGTGTTGTCGTGGGTCAGGATGTGGCGGGGCCTCAAGCTCACCACGTCTCCGGCCCTGAGTGGCCGGTCCGGGCCCTCCGTCATGTGGACCTGAGTGATCTTTTCTACAACGGTTTGGCTCATCTTCTATCCCTCGGGCCGTGCCCCGGTCGGACGCCGCAACCCGTTAGAGGTCCGTCACGCAGAGCTCCATGAGCCCGCTGATGGATTCCACGTCTTCCAGGGCCCAAACGGCGTCCTTAATCCTTTGACGGGCCTCCTCCGAGAGGATCGGCCCAG
>JBDHGR010000063.1:0-12856 GCA_039589815.1 Gemmatimonadota bacterium
CTCCATCATTCCCGGTTTCGAGTGGGCGTTCGACGTCCTCCTGGAGGAAGGGTACCGTTACGATTCCAGCCGTTTTCCCATCCGCAGGCCGGGATACGGGTCCCCAGGGACCCCGAGAGTCCCTTACTGGATGCACCGCAACCTCGGGCGCTTGTTGGAGATCCCCATGGCCACCAACTCTGTGATGGGGGTGGTGCTTCCCGCTGCCGGAGGCGGCTATCTCCGACAACTCCCATTCGCTCTTCTGGAAGGAGGATTCCGAAAAGCCACGGAGGATGGCGTTCCGGCCATGTTCTACGTTCACCCCTGGGAGACGGACCCAGGCCAGCCGAGGCTTCCGGTGCCTTGGGTTACCCGGGTCCGCCACTATCGAGGCCTTCGGAAAACCCTTCCCCGGATCAAGGAACTGCTGGCCGCATACCCCTTTTCCTCGGTGGAACGTCGATTTCAGGAGTGGGTTTTCCAGGCCGAGGGGGCTGAGACATGACGACCCTCGGCCCGGACGCCACCCCCCCTGGCGCGGGGTCGTCGGATCTCAGGATCGGTCCGTTCGGGGGAGACCCCTCGGAGTGGGACCGGCTCGCGTCGACGGCGCCAGGAGGAACCCACTTTCATCGTTTCGCCTGGCGGGGGGTGATGGAAGAAGCCATGGGCCATCCCTGTGCCTTCCTTGGGGCCCGGGACGCCGAGGGGACCTTGGTGGGACTCCTTCCCCTCGTCTTCGTAGGGAGCCCCATTTTCGGTCGATTCCTGGTCTCCATGCCGTTCCTCAACTACGGGGGTCCCCTCGGGCCGGAGGACGCGGTTGCGGCCCTGGGCGAGGCGGCTTTGGAGGAGGGAAAGAGGCGGAGAGCCGGGCTGGTCGAGCTTCGGAGCTTGGTTCCGTTGAATCTGGATTGGCGCGTTTCCCACCGGAAGGTGACGGTGGTTCTCGACCTGCCCGAGGACCCCGATGCCCTCTTCGGCGGTTTCAAGGCGAAACTCCGGAGCCAGATCAGGCGGCCCGGGAAGGAGGGGGTCGAGGTCCGGTTCGGGCAGGAATACCTGGATGCGTTCTACTCCGTGTTCGCCCGCCACATGCGAGATCTCGGGACCCCCGTCACATCCCGGAAGTTCTTCCAGTCCATTCTCCAGGCGTTTCCCGACAGCGCCCGGGTGGCTGTGGCTTTTCTCAACGGGTCCCCCATCGCGGGTGGTTTCGGGTTCGTTTGGGGCGACGAGATGGAGATCACATGGGCGTCATCCCTCCTGGAACACAAACGTGTGGCTGCCAACATGTCGGTCTACTGGGAGTTGATGCGCCGAGGGATCCAAGAGGGGTTGGGTCGGTTCAACTTCGGCCGATGCACGCCGGGCAGCGGAACTCATAAGTTCAAACTCCAATGGGGAGGCCGGGATGTGCCCCTCCACTGGTACCAGGCAAGTGAGGGGAGTGAGGACCGAACGCCGTCCCCAGACGATCCTTCTTTTGCCTGGGGCCCCCGGGTTTGGAAGCGGCTTCCCCTTTTCGTGGCCAATCGACTGGGACCCTCCATCGTGCGGTTGATCCCCTGATGGGCGGTGTCTGGCCCCTCCGGCGGACGATGCCACCCGTCCTTTCTACGGTTTCTTTGCCGGCCCTGATTCGGGCGTCGGCCACCGGAATCTCCCGGGGCCGGGATGCTCGGGACGAGCTGAGCCGGGAAGTTTCAACCCTTTTCCAGGGGACCTCAATCATCCTGACCGACAGTGGCACCTCGGCCCTGGTCCTGGCCCTTCGGATGGTCGCGACACGAACCGGTGTAGTGGGGATCCCGGCCTACGGCTGCCCGGATCTGGCCTCGGCCGCATCGCGGGCCGGGGTGGGTCTCCGCCTCTACGACCTTGACCCGGCGACCCTCAGCCCGGACTCCTCCTCGGTGGAGGACGTCCTCGGGCGGGGCGTCGACGCCATCGTCGTGGTCCACCTGTTCGGGTTTCCGGCTGACGTAACCATGGTGGCCGAGAAGGCGGGTGAGACCGGCGCCGATGTGATCGAAGATGCCGCTCAGGGGGCAGGGGGGTTTCTGAGCGGCCGTCGATTGGGGTGTCTCTCCGGCCTTTCCGTACTCAGCTTCGGCCGAGGGAAGGGAATCACTGGGGGCGGAGGTGGGGCCCTGATTATCCGGGACCCGGCTCTGGCGGAAAAGGCGGAAGGCCTCCGGCCTCGGGAAACCAGTCGGATCGGTTGGGCCGGGCTTTCGGCGGCACTGGCCCAACGGGTCCTGGCTCGACCAGGGCTGTACGGTATTCCGGCGTCCATCCCGGCGTTGAAGCTGGGAGAGATGGTCTATCACGACGCGGGCGAGCCCCGGGACATGGGCCGTGGCAACGCCGCGCTGGCTGCCGACGCCCTGGGGAGAATGGATGAGGAGGCGGAAGCCCGGACCCGGATCGCAGGGCGTCTCGAGCACCTGGCGGCATCCGGCGCAGGGAAGTCCGGCATCTGCACTCCCATTCCCGGAGGAAAGCCCGGGTACCTGCGGTTTCCGGCGGTTTTGCCTGAACACGCCCCCGACGCCCGCCTAGGGATTCTCAGGGCCTATCCTGTGACTTTGGGGGAGCTCCCCGAGACAACAAAACTCCTCCTCGAAGGGGAAGAATCGGGTCCGGGGGCCACCCGCCTTAGCCGGGGCCTGCTGACCCTTCCGACCCATCAAAGAATCCGGGAAGCTTATCTCGCCAGGGTGGCCCAGTGGTTGGAGGGGGTCTGACATGTCTCACCCTACCGCTTCGGACAAGGACCGAAAGAGGGCCCCGGTGCCCCGCGTCTCCGTCATCGTTCCGCTCTTCAACAAGGCACCGACCATCGCCCGGGCCCTGGAATCGGTGGGCCGCCAGACTTTCAGCGACCTGGAGTTGATTGTCGTCGACGATGGCTCCACCGACGAGGGATCGGACGTGGTTCGGGCCCTCGGGGGCGAGAAACTCGAGCTGATCCAGCAGGAGAATTCGGGTCCCGGGGCGGCGCGGAACCGAGGCGCCTCACGAGCAAGGGGAGAGATCCTGGCCTTCCTCGATGCCGACGATACTTGGGATGCTTCCTACCTCGAAAAGGCCGTTTCCACCCTGGATGAGAATCCTGACATATCCTGGGCTGTGGCTGGTTACTTCGACTCTCTTACCGGAAAGTCTTCAGAGGCACTCTGGCAGGGACGGGGGCTCAAGCCCGGCGGGATTCGGCTGACGGAGGATACTCCCGCGCCCCTGGTATTGAATCTGTTGCGGTTCATTCTTACGCCGTCCACCACCATCCGACGGTCCGTATTCCAGGAGGTGGGGGGATTCTATGAAGGAAGCTCGGCCCTGTTCGGGGAAGACACCTTTCTCTGGCTCAAGCTCCTGTTTTCAGACCACTCGCTGCATATCGACCTCGAACCCCGCTTCACCTTTCATCGGGAGGATTCGGGTCTGAGCCGGAACCTGTCGGGGGCCAGGCCCATCGAGCCCTTCCTCATGGACCCGGACCCGCTCCTGGCGGCCTGCCCACACCACCTGGAGGCTCTACTCCTGGCTGTGCTCCGGTCCCGGGCCTACAAGACCGCGTGTATGTTGGGATTCTGGGGCGAATGGCGCAGTGCCCGGGCCGTCCGGAAGCAGTACCCGGCCCTCGAAGGATGGAGATCGCCTCTCCTCCTTCCGGCCGTGGTTGCAGGCACGCCGCTGGGGTCCTTGGTGGGCTCTTTGTGGCGGAGAGTCGCCGGTGTTCCGGCAGCGAAAGCGTCCTGAGAAAGGGAGACCATGACCCATTCGTGCAGGTTCTGCGGCGCCCCGCTCCAGACGATTTTTGTGGATCTGGGCATGTCTCCCCTGTGCCAGACCCACATTGAGCCCGAGGAGCTCGGGGATCCGGAGGTTTTCTATCCCCTCCGGGTCTATGTCTGTGATGCCTGTCATCTGGTTCAGCTGCCGGAGTCGGTTCCGCCGGAAGAGATATTCTCTGACTACGCCTACTTTTCATCCTACTCCACGAGTTGGGTCGACCACGCGCGGCGATACGCCGAGGCCATGATCGAGCGCTTCGGCCTTGGCACCGAGGACAAGGTGATGGAGATCGCCAGCAATGATGGATACCTCCTCCAGCACTTTGTGGAGCGGGGGGTCCCGGTCCTTGGTATCGAACCGGCGGAGAACGTGGCGAGGGTGGCCATAAGTCGGGGAATACCGTCCCTCACCCAGTTCTTCGGCACCGAGACCGCTGGCGAGATCCGAAGGGACCATGGGGAAGCCCAGCTCCTTCTGGGCAACAACGTTCTGGCTCATGTACCTGACCTCAATGACTTCGTGGGAGGGATGAAGACGTTGTTGGCGCCGGACGGGGTGATCACCATGGAATTCCCCCACTTACGGCGCCTGATCGAGGAAAACCAGTTCGATACCATCTACCACGAACACTACAGCTACCTTTCGTTCGTGGTCGTCGAGGCGATCTTCTCCCATCACGGCCTCACTCTTTTTGATGTGGAAGAGATCCCGACCCACGGCGGATCCCTGCGGATCTATGGGAGACAGGCGGAGCACCACGGGGTGCCCGTCTCCGAGCGATTGGAGGCGTTGCGGAGGCAGGAGATCGAAGAGGGATTCGCCAGCGACGAGGCCTATCAGGGCTTTGAAGAGCGGGCGATGCGGACCAAACGTAGGCTCCTGGACTTCCTCATCAACGCTCGGGAAGAGGGGAAGGTGGTTGCGGGCTACGGAGCGCCCGGGAAAGGGAACACCCTCCTCAACTACTGTGGGATTCGGACGGACCTGTTGTCCTTCACCGTTGACGCCAGTCCCCACAAGCAGGGTCGGTTCACACCAGGCACGCGGATTCCGATCTTCGATCCCGAAAAGATCCGGGAGGTGAGGCCCGACTACGTCCTGATCCTTCCCTGGAATCTCAAGGACGAGATCGCCCGGGTGGCGTCTTATGTTAGGGATTGGGGGGGGCAATTCGTCGTCCCCATTCCCGAGCTTATCGTGTTTTAGAGCCCTGGAAAACTCGGAAAACCACAAGAACCCATTCTATGAACATTCTGATTACCGGTACGGAGGGATATATCGGTGCCCGTATGGCGCCCCTCTTCATGGAGAGGGGACACGAGGTCACCGGGCTGGACACGGGCTTCTACCGGGAAGGATGCCTGTACGTCGATCCGGTGGGTATGCCCGAAACCCCCCGGACCCTTGCCAGGGACCTGCGGCACCTTACCCCGGCCGATTTCGAGGGATTCGATGCCGTCGTTCATCTGGCTGAGCTCTCCAACGACCCCCTGGGTCAGAATCGGCCAGAGATTACCTCCGAGATCAACCACCAGGCGTCGGTGCGGATCGCCCAGGCAGCCAAAGTAGCCGGTGTGGACCGGTTTGTGTACGCCTCGTCATGCAGCGTCTACGGGGTGGATTCGGGGGGCGGGGACTTTTTGGACGAAACCTCGGAGACGAACCCCCAGACCGCTTATGCCCATTGTAAGGTGAACGTTGAGCGGGACCTCACGTCCCTCATGGACGGAGCTTTTTGCGTTACCTGCCTCCGAAACGCCACCGCCTACGGCCCTTCCCCACGAATGCGCTTCGACCTCGTGCTGAACGACCTGGCAGCCCTGGCCTGGACCACCCGGCGGATCGCCATGATCAGCGACGGAAGCCCATGGCGGCCCATGGTGCACATCGAGGATATTATCGAGGCGGTACGGTGCACGCTTGATGCGCCCGCCGAGGTGGTGAACGGAGAGACCTTCAATGTCGGGTCCACCCAGGAGAACTACCGGATCCGCGAACTCGCGAGTATTGTCGGAGAGGTGTTCCCCGGGTGTGAGGTCTCCGCCGGTCCCCCGAGTGGAGACACCCGCAGCTATCGCATCTCTTTCGAGAAAATCAGAACCAAGCTGCCAGGTTTTGCGACCCGATGGACAGTGCGGAAGGGCGCGGAGGAGCTTCGGCGGCTTTTCGAACGTACGGATCTGGACCAGGTCGATCACCAGTTCCGAGCCTACACCCGACTGAAACAGATCCAATATCTTCTCAGAACCGGACAGGTGGACGACCGTCTTTTCTGGAACGCTTTATGATCTTCAGCCCAACGTCCATTCCAGGAGTCCATCACGTGGAGATGGAGCCGATCTCGGACGAACGGGGGTCCTTTGCCCGGACCTGGTGCCGGAAAGAATTTGCAGAACAGGGCATCTCGGTGGAGATGGTCCAGGCGAACGTTTCGTTAACCCGGGAAGCCGGGAGTTTGCGTGGCCTGCATTTCTCCTGGCCCCCGTCCCAGGAGGCCAAGCTCGTTCGCTGCGGCCAGGGTCGAGTGTTCGACGTCGCCTTGGACCTGCGGCCTGACTCCCCGTCCTTTCTGAGCCATACCTCGGCGGTTCTGGATAGCGCCGCGGGGAACGCCCTCTTCATCCCAGCGGGGTTGGCCCACGGGTTCCAGACCCTGGAAGACGACTGTGAAATCCTGTACCTGATGTCGGATTATTTCCGTCCGGACCTGGCCGACGGCGTGAGGTTCGACGATCCGAGCTTCGGTATCGACTGGCCTCTTGCAGTGACGACCATCCTTGATCGAGATCGAACCTATCCCGATTTCGACCGCGCGGAGCACGTGGCGCGATACGCATCTTTGGCAGGGGACCCGCGCCCCGGAACAAGGAGTCGGTGAACCATGAAGGTTGTATTGTTTTGCGGTGGGCTGGGCACACGGTTGCGTGAACATTCCGATACCATTCCCAAGCCCCTCGTTAACCTCGGGTACCGGCCCATCCTGTGGCACCTCATGCGTTACTACGCCCACTTCGGGCACAAGGACTTCATTCTGTGTCTCGGCTACCGGGGCGACCTGATCAGGGAGTACTTCCTGAACTACGATGAGTGCATGTCCAACGACTTCGTATTCTCGGAGGGGGGCCGGAACATCGAGCTAGCCGGGCGGGACCTCGACGACTGGCGGATCACCTTCGTCGACACCGGCCTGCACTCGAACATCGGCGAACGCCTCATGCGAGTTCGAGACTATCTGCAGGGAGAAGACGCCTTCCTCGCCAACTATGCCGACGGCTTGACGGATCTTCCGCTGGATCAGCACATCGCCGACTTCCAACAGCGGGGTGTAGTGGCGAGCCTGATGGCGGCGCCGACCGTCCAGAGCTTCCATATCGTTCGCTCGGACGAGGGTGGAATCGTTAAGCGTTTCGGACCCATCCAGGAATCGGACGTGGCCATCAACGTGGGGTTCTTCTGCCTCCGGCAGGAGATTTTCGACTATATGGAAGAGGGGGAGGAGCTGGTGGAAGAGCCTTTTCAGAGGCTCATTACGGAGGGAAAACTCTCGGTCTACCGCTACACCGGCTTTTGGAAATCCATGGACACCTTCAAAGACAAGATCACGTTAGACCGAATGGAGGGACGTGGAGACTGCCCCTGGAAGGTGTGGGAGCGCTGACCTCTGCAGGGTCCGGGGGCGCTTCCCGAAAACTGGTAGGTCAGGGAGTGACGAGGGATTTCAGGGCTTGCTTCACTTCCCAAGCGTAATCGCTTCGGTGCGTAACGAGGCGTTTCAGCAGGATACGGACGAGCCGGGTCTGATGGGTCTTGGCAAGGGGGGAACGCCATACGGCCCGTAGGTTCCGGAAGAAGATTCTCCACTCCCTCATGGCCACGGCCTTCTCCCGCCCGACGTTATACTTCTCGACCTCCAGGGCGGTCATTCCCACTGTCCGGACCCGCCGACGAAACAGTACCCCGGGGACTTTCACGAACCTTCCGTGGAGTGCGAGCTCGCACAGGAGCGCCCTGTCACCGCCCCCGAACTCCCCCTCCAGCTGGGTCTTCAGGAGCCGTTCCCGGCGGATGACTCCGTAGGTGACGTTCTCCCGATATGGGATGGGATCCAGAAGAAGCTCGAATCGTTCCTCCAGCTCAGCGTCCTCGAGGGAGAGGGGATGCCACGGCTGCGGAACTTCTTGCCCATTCTGGTCGATGGGTTCCGCTTCGGAAAAAGCGAGGACACAATCGGGATTATCATCCAGGGCATTCACGCAGGATTCGAGATAGGCGGGCTCGGCCACGTCATCATGGGAGAGCCACATGAAGAGGGGGGCGGTGGCTTTTCGGGCCACGAAATTGAAATTCCGAACCGCTCCCAGGTTTCGCTCTTGACGAACGTACTCGAACCGAGGATCGGCTGATGTGAACTCCTTGCAGATCTCGGGGGTGGAGTCCTCGGAACAGTTGTCGGAGATGAGAGCGTTGAAGTCCCCGAAGGTCTGGCTCATCAGGCTATCCAGAGCCTCTCGGAGGAAGCGCTCCCCATTGTAGACAGGTATGCCGATGCTGACCCGGGGTGTCCGTATAGGCATCATGAACTCGGCAAAAATACCAGGAATAGGCGGCTTTTCGGGAGGTTGGGAAGCATGATCCATGCCATTGGTGAGCTTGGGTCGGGCCGTGCCAAAACCCCGAATCCAACATAGCATGGGGCCGGTCGGCCTGGCCAACGGTCCAATCAAGCCCCCGAACTGTTTCGCCACCGATACACTCTGAGGTTCCCGTGCCGCTGGGAGGATGTGTCTTCTGGATCACCCCGGGGGTCCTGTGTTGCTTCCGCTTTCTGGTTGGAGCATACTGGACCGGAGGTCCTCTCCGGTCAGCCCAGGGAGTCACCGTCCACCAGTTTCCATTCGAGCTCAGATATGATCAGTCTCCGCATGGACCGCCCCGTCGCCGAGCCTCTTCGGATTCTCTGCATCGGCGCACACTCCGACGACATCGAGATCGGATGTTGCGCGACGCTCTCCTCCCTCTTCGCTCTTCAGGAGAGCCCGAGAGTGTATTGGACCGTATTCAGCGCTCTGGGGGATCGGGAGGAAGAGGCTCTTGATAGCGCCTCCCGACTGTTGGAGGGGGTGGATGAATCCACGGTGGAAGCGCTTGGATTCCGGGACGGTTACTTCCCGTCGGAGGTGGCCGGTATCAAGGAACATTTCGAGGGGATCAAGGCTCGGTTCGACCCCCACTTGATCTTCACCCACTGGGAACGGGATAGACACCAGGACCATCGGGTGGTCTCGGAGTTGACCTGGAACACGTTCCGCGACCACCTGATTCTGGAATATGAAATCCCCAAGTACGACGGGGACCTCGGGCAGCCGAATGTGTTCTGCCCCGTTTCGACGGAGGCCCGGGATGTAAAGATCCAACATCTCATGGGGTCTTTCGCGACCCAGCGGAGGAAGGCCTGGTACAACTCCGAGACCTTCAATGGCCTCATGCGTATTCGGGGCATGGAAGGGGCCTCACCCACCGGCTATGCGGAGGCTTTTTTTGCCCGGAAGCTCCGACTGGGGGTCTGATCCGGTGAGTCGGGAGGGAGGGTAAGACCTCATGCCCCGTTTTCAGTGTACGAGTTGTGCCGGATCGGTGGCCAAGAAAGACGGGGCTTTGGTGTGTGAGGCCTGCGGTTGGTCGGCGTCCATCCAGGAGGGTGTGGTGAGGGCGGTACCAGATCTCCGTCTGCCGGCCACCGATGGGGATGCTCCGCGGCCATCCTCTTCCCCCGATCCAGGCGCTCCAGGTCCGTCGTGGGCGAAGTGGTTCTACGACCACCAGGCCTCTCTACCCGGCGCCGCCCCCGCCATCTACCGATCCGCGTTCGATCCCCGAAGTGGATGCGGTATCTACTTCTCCAGGATGGGCCCCCAGGGTCGAGTCTTGGACCTTAGTTCGGGCCTTGGGGGGATCACCCGCCTGCTGGCCCGGATCTCCCGCCACGTCGTCACTGTGAGTGACTCCCTGGAGCGACTTCTTCTCCTGAAAGACATGATGGAAGAGGAAGGTGGGGGAGATCTCGTGTGGATGCAGGTGGACCCTGGCGAACGGCCACCGTTGGCCCCGCACCAATTCGAGCTCGTCGTAGTGGGAGATCTTCTCGATCAGATTCGGAACGGACGGGTGGGAAAAGGGAAGGGTGCGGTCGGAGACCGGACCGTAGGGCCCGCAGAGACAAAAGAAGCCGTACGGACCCTGCTTACGGAGCTCGGTCGGTTTCTGATCCCCGGAGGGGCTCTCCTGGTGGGAGCCCCAAACCGATGGGCCTACCGGCGCTTTGTTTCCGGGCGACGAATGAAGCCTCCTCCGCAGGGCCTCTCTCCAAGGGAGTACCGGGCGGTGTTTGGGGAATCGGGGTATGCGTCCGTCGACCTTCTCCCGGCTGACCCCGACCATCGGTTCCCCGATGAGGTCCACCCTCTCCGGACCCGAGGATCCGTGGCCTATCCACACCCGGCTGGGGTCCCCCTCAAGGTCAAGATCAAGAAGTCTGGGCCGTTCTTGAGGAATCTCCAGAAATCTTTTTTCATTTCGGCCACGAGCGGGGATGCCCAAAGCGGAACCTTTCTGGGCGGCCTCCTGGAAGAGTTGGAGGGTCAGACCGGACTCGGTCCTCTGGGTCTTCTCACTTTTTCCTCCTCCTGGGCCGGGATCATGTCTCGGGTTTCCGGGCCTGAGGGGGACTATGTCCTCCGAGGTGGGTTGCACCGCGACCAGCGGGGCAGGGTATCCCGAAACGCTGGTGCGCTCCAGGCTCTGGCCGAGAGGGGAACACTCCAAGAGGGGGAGGACCGCTCACTCTTTCCCCGGCTCAGATTCGTGGGAGAGGTGGGGAAGCACCTGATCACGCTGGAGGACCGGATAGGTGGGTCTCCGTCACTACCTGAGGTGGTTGGACCGAATCGTCCTCGGGTCCTCCCGGTGTTGTTGGCGTTCCTTGTGAGGCTGGGGCGGGCCACACTCTCGGAGGCCGACTCGGACTTTCGACGGTTCCACGGGGATCTCGCGAGGAAGATATCGGATATTCAGTCGGCTTTGGTGGACGACGATCTGGTGGTCCGGATTGCGGAATCCTGGAAACGGTTGTCGGAGGGACTCTCAGCTCAGAGCCGGAGAACGGTGTGGACCCACGGCGACTATAATCTCGGGAACAGCTTGTTGGCGCAGGGAAAGGGCAGAGTTTGCGGGGTGGTTGACTGGGATCAGCATATCGATGGTGCTCCGCCGGGATTGGACGTGATCAATCTTTTTCTGGCGCTTCGAGGCCTGGTCGATCCGTCGCCCAGGGGAACGCGGATCGTGGCCCTCTGCCGAGGAGCCTGGACCCAGGAGGAAGAGGGCCTGTGGGAGCAATACTTCGCAGGCCTCGGCCTCGATCCCGGGGATCGAACCAATCTGGTACGGACCGGGTGGATCAACTCTCTCTGGAACGGCATCCACGAGTCCAGCCGCCGGCTGGATTATTCGCTGATCCAGGCTGATGTGAAGGCAGTGCTTCAGGGGGTCCCCTGATCCCGCTTGAAGCGTTTGGATATCAACTCGTGTAATAACTGTTCCCCTCCGTCAGGCCTTCCTGCAAGCCGCCAGAGGCCGAGATCGACCCCCACGTACACCAGGGCCCCGAGAGGCACCTTGATGGCCAGCTCAATGGCATCCAAGGGGATCCAGCTGGTGGGGAGAACCAGGAGGGCCCCTGCCATGGCCAGGGCGGCCACCACCGGACGCCATACGGCGGCACGGAGGTCCGCCCAGGTCACCAGCCGTATGGAGGTGATGGAATAGAAGAAAAGTGGAAGGAGAAGGAGAGCCGACCCGACCTGGGCGAGGGCGATGAGCTCCAGGGAGCCAAGCGTCGCCACAAAGGCGATGATGGAGAGTGCGATCAAGGTCTGGGTCCAAACCAGGGCGGTCACCCGAGGCATCCTGCCCAACGCGACGAGGGGGGTCTGAACCCCCGATGAGACCGTCAGGATCACCCCGTAGATGGACAACCAGCGCAGGACCGGGACCACGGGGGCCCAGGTCTCACCGAAAGCCACAAAAACCAACGGGCGGGCCACAAGGGCCAACCCGACCCCTGCTGGAATTGCCATGAGCGCCACGCCGTTCAGGATTCTGAGGTAGGCGCTGGCCAAACGGCCGGGATCGTCGGCAATCTTGGCGTATCCGGGGAAGAAGGCCCGGCTCATAGGCCAAATCAGCTCCGTAGTGGGTAACTGTGATACCTCGGTTCCCAAGCCGTAGTAGCCCATCTGGTTTGTGTTGAAGAAACTCGCCACCAGGAATCCATCGACCCTCCGCCGAAGGTACATACCGATGTTTCGGAGGAGCATCCACTGCGAGAAAGACCAGAGGTCCTTGAACCTCTCGAGGGAAAGCCTGGGCCGGTAGGGGTGGAGCGCGTAGCTGGCCCCCACCGCAACGAAATGACCTGCGACGATCCCCCAAGCCAACGCCCAATAACTCCTGAGCAAGAAAGCCAGCGGGATCGTAACCACAAAACCGCCTACTTTGGTCACGACCTGGTAAAGGAACTCCTTGTTGAACTGGAGGTCTTTTCTGAAAGCCACGATCCCGATGTTCCCGAATGCCGACACGAAGATGCCGAAAGAGAGGAAAGCCATCAGGGGCACAATGCGTGGCTCCTCGAAATGATCCGCGGCGAAAGGCGCTGTTACCAGAATCAGGCAGGCCACGGTAGAGATTTGAACGACCTTGATGGTCCAGGCGGTATTCCAGAGGTCCTTGCCCTTTTCCGTTTTTTGAATGAGGGCGATGTCCACACCGAAAGAGGTCAGAACCTCAAGGAAGGAGATCACCAGATAACTCATGGCTAGAAGGCCGAAGTCGTCCGGCGCCAACAACCTTACGAGAATGACGGTACTCACCAGCCCGATCCCCCGGACGGCCCAACGCATGGCCACCATCCAGGCTGCCCCGGAGAGCATGGAGGAACGAAGGGTGGGTTCCCCTTTACGGCTGTCTTCCATAAACCTCTCGTACCCTGAGCTGGTGATGACGCTGCGAAGGC
>JBDHGR010000064.1:0-12812 GCA_039589815.1 Gemmatimonadota bacterium
GGGGTCCTCTGGCCCGCCATCCTTGCTCATGCCATTCTGGATGTGATTGCCGGGGTGGTTCTCGGCGAAACCTTGGTGAAAGAGTGACACGCGATGGAGATAGATCTAGCCCTTCTGGCTGACGCCGCGACCGTGGATGCCGCCGGGAAGCTGAATATTCTCGGGGTTTTCGATCGCATATCCACCGGTGGCTTTCCCGCCCAACATCCCCATATCTCCCTGGTCTTGCGGTTCGGTGCGTCCTTGAATGAGGCCGGTGACCACACCGTGGAAATTGTCCTGAGGGACCCGGACGGGGCAGAGGTCGTTCGTCTGAACGGCGAGATCAAAGTCGGGGTGGGTCCGCCGGCGACGGGGGGAAGGGTTCGGGTTCCCCAAGTCGTGAACATGGAGCGACTCGTGTTCCAGAAGCCGGGCCGGTTTTCCTTCGACGTTTCCGTGGACGGGGAGCACCAGGTGGCGGTGCCTCTCTTCATCCATGACGCCACTCCACAGGGGCCTTCGGCCCAGGCCTGACGGCCCTGGGACATGTATGGATAGCAGCTCCCTTCGCTTGACCCGTATCAGGGTGTACCCTCTCAAGGGGGCAGCGGGATTCGACGTTGCAGAGAGCGGTTTGGACGAGTTCGGCATTCCCGGAGACCGGCGGTGGATGTTGTCCAAGCTCGACGGTCGTTTCATCTCGCAACGGACCCACCCCCGCCTCTGCCTGGTTCGCACCTCCCCTGCTGAGCCGGTTCCAGGGGGGAAGGGAGACCGCTTCACACTTGCCGCCCCTGAGATGGGAACGCTCCACCTTCCCCCTCACCGGTCGGATTCATGGATCGAAGTCCAGGTTCACAACGATCGGTTCTCGGCCCTGAGGGGGTATACCGAGGCCGATCGGTGGTTCTCTGAGTTCTTGAAGGAGCCTTGTCAGCTGGTGTTCCTTCCGGATGAGGTCCACCGCCCCTGCGACCCGAGATGGGCACCGGGCCACAGGGTGAGCCTCGCTGACGGATACCCTCTTCACCTGATTACGGAGGAATCCTTACAAGACGTGAACCGGGCTCTCTCCCGAGAGACGGCCATGCTCAGGTACCGTCCGAACCTCGTGGTGGCCGGTGGCCTTCCCTGGGAGGAGGACGAGTGGCGGGTGCTGGAAATTGGCGGGGTAACCGTCCGCCTGGTGAAGCCCTGCCCTCGATGCGGGGTGATCACGGTCGACCAGGGAACGGGTGTGAGGGAGCAAGAACCCCTCCGGACTCTAAAGGCCTTCAGGGAGTGGGAGGGGAAGGTCTATTTTGGGCAGAACGCGGTGTTCAGTGGGGAAGGTAGGTTTCGGGTAGGAGATGACGTACGTATTCTTGAGAGAGGAGCTCGGCGGCCTCCTCTTCCATCTGGTGTGCCTTCGGCCTGAAACAAACTCGGCGCCGGCTGGTAGGGAGGGATAGGTACCTTCAGGGAAGACTGCCATGATTCTCCGCTGCAACTTCGAAGAACTGGGCGCTTTACGAAGAGGCGCTAGCGGCCTCCTCATGGAGGGGCCCGGGGACGCCTCTGCGGTTGTAGCCCCCCCAGAAGGCCTGGAAGAGGTCGAAGCACTCTTCCCGCGTCTCCGGGGGGACCTGTCCATTGAGACCCTTTCCGAGCAGCGCCGGGTTTTGAGAGGGATTATTGCCATCGTCTCCCGCTTGAAGGAAGAGATGGACAACTCGGTGTTGGCCACACATCCTGCTGATGAATTGGCCGTTTCCTCCTATTTCCATTATGCCCACGCCCTTGCCGTTCTTAACCGGGTCTCCGAGCTGGGTCGGGAGATGGAGGCTCTTATCGAAGTCGTAACAGGGGCCCCCGCCACGCCTGAGGTGGCGGCCACCTTCCGCTTCCCAGATTAGGAACTGTGCTGAGGACGCATAGGATGCCCGAGAGCACCGAGCGCCTGGAAACTCTTCGACGGATGGTAGGGGACCGGCCTGGCGATCCCCGCCTCCAGTTCGGCTTTGCGGTGGAACTGCTCAATCATGGCGAGACGCGGGAAGGGGCCCAGGCCTTGAGGGCCTACCTGGATGTTGCCGAGGACGAGGGGAACGGATGGGGGCGTTTGGGTGCGGCGTTGGCCGACCTCGGAGAGGTGGAGGAGGCCCGGGAGGCTTACTCTCGCGGAATCGAGATTGCCGACCGCCGTGGCCACGGTGGTCTGGCCGAAGAGCTCCAGGAAGCGTTGGAGGGTCTCACATGAAAAAACCCGAAAAAGAGGCGGCAGAACCAGCCGATTTCCACGAGGAAGCTCTGCCTCATATGGATGCCGTATTCCGGTTCGCCCTGCGGCTTTCGGGGTCCCAGGATCAGGCCGAAGACCTGGTCCAGGAAACCTTTCTCCGGGCCTTCCGGTCCTGGGACAAGTACACCCCGGGAACCCAATGCAAGAGTTGGTTGTTTACCATCTGCAGGAACGTGTTTCTTCGGCAGAGGGAGCGGGGCCAGAGGCACGACGAAATCGTGTCCGAGAACGTGGACCGGAGTTCCGGTCCCTTCGAAGTCGTGAACCCGGTTTGGGTGAAAGCCGTGAAGGCAGATCCCGAGGGTGAATTCTTTGATGCCATCGTGGACGATGTGGTGCTCCAACACATTCAGGATCTGCCGGAAGATTACCGTACGGCCGTGGTGCTTTCGGACCTCGAGGGGTTTTCCTACCAGGAAATCTCCGAGATGACCGAGGTTCCCGTAGGTACGGTAAAGAGCCGGCTGTTTCGGGGACGGAGGATCTTGCAGGGTGTTTTATACGATTACGCAGTCTCCATGGGGTACATCAAAGGTGCCCCCGACGATGCGTGAGGATTATTCTATGAATTTCTTTGACCGCTTAAAGCGTCTTCTGGGCAGCTCCGAAGGCCAAACGTCCCTGGCGGACGGTAACGGAAACGCCTCGGAAGCCTGCAAGCCAATCACTTGTATGGAGGCCATGGCCAAAGTCCAGGAATACCTGGACGGAGAGCTGGACGGTGTTTCCCACGAAGAGGTGGCCCAACATTTTTCAATGTGCAAGAGGTGTTACCCCCATCTGAGGCTTGAAGAGAGCTTTAAAGACCTGCTCCGTCGGTCGACCGAGGAAGAGGGGTGTCCCGAGCATGTGAAGGCGCAGGTACTGGAGCTCCTTTCCCAAGAGGCGGGACAGAGCGGGTAGCAGATATAGGATACGCCTGCCCTCGGAAACCGGGGCCGGGCGGCGCAAGAACCGAGTCGTCGATCCCGGAA
This sequence comes from Gemmatimonadota bacterium, assembly GCA_039589815.1. Taxonomy (GTDB): domain Bacteria; phylum Gemmatimonadota; class Gemmatimonadetes; order Longimicrobiales; family Gaopeijiaceae; genus JABDNZ01. The sequence goes on from JBDHGR010000064.1 coordinate 3,238, forward strand.
GGGATCGGCGGCTTCTTTTTTCCTCCTCGGGATATGCTTCGCCTCCCTTCGGCCTTGCCAGTACTATCCGATTCTGGGAGGTTGAGGCCGACCCCTGGAAGGGTCCCGGCGTCATACCGCAACCGGGACTGGACGTACCCCGAACCGAGCGAAGTGAAGGAATGGCCACGGCCGAGAAGAGAGAGAGAATTGTCTCCCGCCTCATCGAGGAGGAGATGAAGGAGTCCTTCCTGGACTACTCCATGAGCGTGATCGTCCAGAGGGCCCTCCCCGATGTCCGGGACGGGTTGAAACCGGTCCACAGGCGCATCCTTTTTGCCATGCACGAGTTGGGTTTGGGTCCGGACCGTCCGTACAAAAAGTGCGCTACCGTGGTGGGTGACGTCCTGGGAAAGTACCACCCCCACGGGGATAGCGCGGTCTATGACGCGCTGGTAAGGATGGTTCAGGACTTTTCCCTCCGGTATCCCCTGGTGGATGGCCAGGGCAACTTCGGGTCCATCGATGGAGATGCCGCTGCGGCCTACAGGTATACGGAAGCCCGCCTGGCCAGGCCGGCCACCGACCTTCTCTCGGATATCGAAAAAGAGACGGTAGAGTGGACACCTAACTTCGACGACAGATTGCGGGAGCCGGAGGTGCTTCCGGGACGGTTCCCGAATTTCCTCCTGAATGGGAGCGCCGGAATCGCAGTGGGAATGAGCACCAACGTTCCACCCCATAATCTTCGGGAAGTGGGGGAGGCCGTGAGGATCCTGGTAAACGATCCCGAATGCACCGTGGGGGACCTCATGCGGGTGCTGCCGGGGCCGGACTTCCCCACCGGGGGTTTTGTGGTGGGCCGGGAGAGTATCAGGGAGATGTACGAAACCGGGCGCGGACGCCTGATCATGCGTGGGCGGGTGGTAAAAGAAGCCCTCAGGGGAGGGAAACAGCAGTTGGTTGTGACGGAGCTTCCTTACGGGGTCTCGAAAGCAAAGATCATCGAGCAGATAGCTGGCCTCGCCCGGAAAGGGAAAATCGACGAGGTCTCGGAGCTGAGGGACGAGTCCGATCGCGACGGCATGCGTCTCGTGGTGGAACTCAAACGAGGCTCCAACGCCAAACGCATGCTTCAAACCCTCCTGAAAAGGACCAACCTTCAGGCCACTTTTGGAGCCCATCTCCTTGCTCTGGATCACGGACAACCTCGGGAGTTCAACCTCAAAGAGATTCTGGAGCACTATCGCGATCATCGGTTGGAGGTGATTCGCCGACGGTCCCGGTACGAGCTGGAGAGAGCCGAGGCTGAACGTCACATCACCGAGGGGTTGTTGGCCGCCCTGGACCGGATCGATGAGGTCATTGCCATTATCCGGAAATCCCAGGACCGGGCAACTGCTTCCCTCCGTCTCCAGAACAAACTCGGGCTGAGTGAAGTGCAGGCCGAAGCGATTCTGAACATGCGGTTGGCGAAGCTCACGGCACTGGAGCACAAAGAGCTAAGAGCCCGCTTGAAGGTTTTGCAGGGCCGCATCAAAGAGTTGAGGGCGATCCTTAAGAGCGAAGGCCGGCAGTTGGACGTCCTCCTGGAGGAGCTGGAGGAGGTGGTCGATCGCTTTGCTGACGGCCGGAGGACAGTTCTCCTGGGGGACGGGGAAGAAGAAGAAGCGGTGGTGGAGAGCTCCATGGCCGACGAGGACGTGGTGGTTACCGTCAGTCACGAGGGCTTCGTTAAACGGATCCCTATGCACTTGTATCGAAGGCGGATCACCAGCGGGAAGGCTCTGGCCGGGATGGACCGGTTCGAAGATGATTACCTCGAACGTGTCTTCGTGGCCAGGACGCAGGGGTGGATTCTGGTATTCACTCGGGCCGGCCACGTCTTCTTCCTTCCGGTCCTTGATGTGCCTGAGGGTAGTCGTGCCTCCCGGGGCCAATCCCTATACGCCCTGGTGAGGGCAGGGCGGCACGATCCCATCGTGTCAGTTCTCCCGGTGGATGATCTGGAGCTGAATCGAACCCTTGTCTTCCTGACCCGGAAGGGTCTGATGAAGCGCACGAGCCTTTCCGAGTTCTCGAATCCCAGAGCAGGGGGAATCATTGCTTCGGGGGTCAGGTCGGGAGACGAGATCTTTCACGTGACCCTCTCCGATGGGAAATCGGAGGTCATGGTTCTATCCCAGGGAGGCCGGGCCATCCGATTCCCCGAAGATCAGGTATCAACATTGGGCCGAACCGCACAGGGGATGAAAGGAATGGGCCTCAAAGGGGATGACCGCGTGGTGGGGATGCTTCTGGTGCGTCGGGAAGCCCAGGTCCTCACTATCACCGAGGATGGAATGGGAAGGCGGACCAGGGTAGACGAGTTTCCTCTCCAGAACCGGGGTGGGTTGGGAACGATGGTGCTGCCTGGGGGATCTGCTGCCGGGAAACTGGTTTCGGCGCTGGAAGTGGTGGAGGGAGAAGACGTCATGGTGGTTTCGGCCGGAGGAAAGGTCTTCCGGGTCCCGGTGGAAGACATTCCGGAGCAACATAGACGGAGTCGAGGCAAGCGCCTCATCTCCCTCCCGGTCGGAGACAGGGTCGTGGAGGTCACCAGGGCGTCGGGCAGGGCCGGGAAGATGTCGGCCCCCGACCGGAGTGGGGACGGCAGTCCCGGGTCCAGCTCGGAGGCCGTTGATCAGATCGAGCTCTTGAAATAGGGAGTGCTCTACGGGCTCCCCCTATCCGGGGCGGGCCCCTAGCGGTTCCCTGGAACAGCCGTGAGCCTGAGACGCTCTCCGTTTCGAAGGATCACCACCACGACCTCGTCCCCTGGTTTGTGCTCCCGTAGGGCGTAGGTGTAGGCGTAGAGGTCGGTGATCTCTTTCCCGCCGAACTCCACGATCACGTCTCCTCCCTGAAGGCCGGCTCTCTCTGCGGGGCTTTCCTCCCGGACGCCGGTGATACGGACGCCGGATTCCTGCGGTGTCATGTCCGGAATGGTCCCCATGTAGGCTCCATATCCGGGGCTGGGAGATGCCGGGGCATCTGGGTCAGTGGGCATCCCTCCCCCGTGGGGGTTCCCTGCACCCTCCACCAGAGTGACCGCCATAAGCTCGCTAGTTTCGGAGCCGGCCACCGTCCCGATGATATCAGCGGCGAAGGACGCCACCCTCTCCATCCCTTCCTGGTTGATGAGTTCCCAGTCGTCTTCCGGACGGTGGTAGTCGGAGTGGGTGTTGGTGAAGAGCATGAGGACAGGGACATCTGCCCCGTAAAAGGAGGAATGGTCGGAAGGACCGAACCCATCGGGGATGGACGCCAGAACGAAAGGTTCCGGCTGCCCCTGGTTCAACTCTTCCAGCATGGAGGGCCATTCCTCAGCCGTCCCGGTTCCGTAGACGGTGAGGGTGTTTTCCCTGAGTCGCCCCACCATGTCCATGTTCATCATGGCCACGGTGTTCGCGAGAGGTAGGAGGGGTTCCCTCACGTATTGCCCTGATCCCCAGAGGCCTTTCTCTTCACCGGTGAAGGCTAGGAAGAGAATCGACCTCGATGGACGTTGCCCGGACTCCAGGATGAGACGGGCTACATCCATGAGGGCCGCCGTGCCGCTAGCGTTGTCGTCGGCGCCGTTGTGCACGGCCAACGCGTCCGGATCCAGGGATCCGTCGCCGCCGAGGCCCAGGTGGTCGTAGTGAGCCCCCACTACCACCACTTCTCGGCCCACGGTTGGGTCGGAGCCCGGGATCAGAGCCACAACGTTCCGTGCCTCCACCATCCGAGGCTCCACCACCGTGCTGATCTCAGCCTCCCTGTTATCCTGGGCTGCGGCCCGGACCCTTTGCGCTGATCCGCCGGAGACGGCAATGGCCGGGATCTTCACAGCCGGGCGGCGCTCGCCCACCGGATCGGGGAGGGTCTCTCCATCGGAGAGGAGGATCACGATGGCCGAAGCCCCCCGGCCGGCAGCCACGGTGGCCTTGAAGTGGGGATCACCGGCCATGGTGTTCCCCCCGCCCCCATGTGGGTCCGCGCCCTCCACCACCACGATCTTCCCATCCAGCTCCAGGTGGGCGTAGGCGTCATCTTCGCTACCGGGCTGGCTGACTCCCGGGCCGCCATAGATGAGCGCTCCGTCGACGGTGCTCGAGCTCGAAAAGCCGAACGGAATCCAATCCCCAGTCAGGCCCAAGGTCTCTCCCGAGATTGTCAGAGTGTTTCCATCTCCCAATTCCGATCCCATCTGGACCTCGAAGGTCTGGAAAAAGGAGCCGTCGGGCCCGGCGCCGTCCAATCCCATCTCCCGAAACACCCCGGCGATATAGTCACCGGCACACCGAGCTCCCTGGCTTCCCACTTCCCGCCCCTCCAGTGCGTCGTCGGCCAGGTACCTCACGTGGGCCAGCGGCCCCTGCAGATCCTGAATGAGGTTTCCCGGGACCGGACATGCCGCCCGGTCCTGTGCAACGGCCGTGGAACTTCCCACCATCAGGCCCGGTAGCAGGAGGGCCAGAAGAAGCTTTTGGGTGAGCCCCTTCGGGGCCCGCTGGAACATGGACATGATCATCGCTTTTCTTTCTCGTAGCTCGGTTTCCATATGCATCTCACAAGATCTCTTCGACCTTACGCCTTTCTTCTCGGGGCGGTGACCCTCGGTTGGGTCGGGTCCCTGTCTGCCCAGGTAACGGACCCAAACTCCCTGAGGGACCCTCGTGAGGGCCACCTCAGGAACATCCGCCAACTCACCTTTTCCGGGGAGAATGCAGAGGCGTATTTCTCCGCCGACGGTACCCGGCTGATCTTCCAGTCCCGAGCCGAAGGCGAGGGATGCGACCAAATCTATACTCTCGACCTGGCGAGTGGTGAGACCCGCCTGGTGAGCACAGGAGAGGGCCGGACGACGTGCTCCTATTACTACCCTGGGGGGGGAAGGATCCTTTACGCCTCCACTCACCATTGGACTCCGGCCTGTCCACCGGCCCCTGATATGAGCCAGGGCTACGTCTGGGCCCTCTACCCCACGTACGACATCTTTGCCGCCGATCCGGACGGCACCAACATGGTCCAGCTTACCGAGAGTTGGGGGTACGATGCCGAGGCCACCTTCTCTCCCGTGGATGACCTGGTTGTCTTCACCAGCATGCGGGACGGGGATCTCGAGATCTATACGATGCGGGGAGACGGGTCGGATGTGCGGCGCCTGACCCACAAGGTCGGGTATGACGGGGGTCCCTTCTTCTCTCCCGACGGGAAGAAGATCGTCTACCGGGCAGGCTATCCCGAGACGGAAGAAGAGGTTCGGGACTATCGCAGGCTTCTGGCTCAGGGGCTCATCCGGCCGTCGGCTCTGGAGATCTATGTCATGGATGCCGACGGGTCGAACCAGCTCCAGGTGACGGACAACGGGGCTGCCAACTTTGGGCCCTACTTCCATCCATCAGGGGATAAGATCCTCTTCAGCTCGAACCTCCACGATCCTCAGGGCAGGGAGTTCGACATCTTCATGATCAATGTGGACGGAACCGGGCTGGAGCAAGTCACGTTCACGGGTGGATTCGACGGTTTTCCAATGTTCAGCCCAGACGGCAAGTACCTGGTCTTCGGCTCGAACCGGAACGAGAGCCATCCCGGGAATACCAACGTCTTTATCGCCGAGTGGGTGGAGTAGGAACTCGAAGACCCCTACTGCGACGGCGGGGTCCCCGGTCGGCCCTTCCTGGACATACTCCTAGACGGAAGGCTCGGAGGTGCGAAGGATCTCGAAGAATCCCGTGAGAATCCGGTAGGTCAATCCCCAGATCACCCGATCTCCCACCCTTAAGCAAGGGAAGGTTCGGGTCCTGTTGTCACCGTAGTGGATCTCCACGGTGCTGGTTGAACCGGGGTCCTGGAGGACGGCCAAGGGAACCCACAGGATTTCATCCACCTCCCGACTGGAGACCTGAGCATCGGTCCCCTCCGGCACTCCGAAGACGTAGGGAAAGATGGTGATGGGAGGAAGGCGAGTCGTGGCCGGAACCGTGGGCTCGAGTCGCCCGAGGTGGATGCCCTGGTCCCCCAGGGAAAGGGAGACCTCCTCCAGCGTTTCCCTGATGGCTGTTTGGAGCAGATCCGAGTCGGTGGGGTCCCTGCGCCCACCTGGAAAAGCCATCTGACCTGACCACGGATCACCCTCCGCTTCGGCACGTTTGATGAGGAGAACCTCCAGCAGGCATCCTTCCCTCAGAACGATGGAGACAGCTGCGTGGGTCCTCTCGGGGGCCTCTTGGGGGATGTGGGCGAACTCCTCCTCCAGGGAGAGGAGCTTGTCGCGAAGAGTGGAGAGTCTGGGATCAACCAGTGAAATCTTCGGGCTTTTCATGGCACCCCCTACCCCTGGATGCCTGGGAGGTTCGCTAACGCTCGCCCGGCAGGTCCACCGTCGGAAGCTTCACCCGAAACCTCACCACGGTCTGGACGTCGAACTCGTCTCGGACCACACCAAGGACCCAATCCCGGGTGAACAGCGGACGGGGCGATCTGCTCAAGCCGTCGGGCGCCCGGACCGCACCCAGGTAAGAACCATCCTCGTCGAAGACATCGAAAAGAACGGGCTCTTTCCATTCGTCGGGAATAGCGTCTGGGTCCGAAGGATCGTAGAACGGGTCCTCGACCTTTTTGGCCCGCTGGTGGACCTTGACCCAGATAGTGCCGTCTTCCCCGGGGTAGAAGACGCTAAATGGAGGCTTAGCGTCAGGGATGGGCGGGCCGTTCCAGCGCCAGGTTGGATCGGTTCCCCGCATATTCTGGATCTCCTGGGCTTCCTCCTCCGCCCGCTCCCCTGCCGTCACTGGCACGGGCGAATAACTCTTCTGGATCCGGAGCGGTGGAGCTTCGTTCCGGAGAAGGGTGAGTGTGTAATCGGTGGTGATGGTGTGGATGAAGTAACCTCTGGGGCTCAGCTCGGCGTGCTCCGAGGGGGCAAAGGGAACCAGGTTCACGCTCATGCTGGTGGTGTTCCCTTCTTCGTCTTCCCTGCTGGCTTCGATGGTGGGTTCTTCCCAGGGTAGGTCGGGGATCCTCAGGGTGTCACCCGGCGTTCCGTCGGGGTGGATCTGAACCAGCCCCATTTCCCAGTCCAGTACGCTGGCGTCCGGGTCCAGGAGAATAAGGGCGTGGGATCGATCGTCCGGGTCCACGATCATGCGCCGGGACGTGTTGAACCCCCCTCGGATCCGCCAGGTGTCCAGCGCGTCCCCTTCGGGTGAGTAGACCTGGATGCGGGCGTTGGACGGATCCCTGAGAACGATCCTGCCGTCGGACAGCACATTCAACCCACCGTCCGGTTCTTTGTATTCGCCCGGCCCTTCCCCCTGCCTCCCGAAGGTGGTCCGATAGGAACCGTCGGCGTTGTAAACCCTGAGGGCAGGCACCTGGCGGTCCATGACGTAGATGGTTTGGTCGGGGCTCATGGCCAGGGAAACGATGGACCCGAAGATGTATTCCTCCGGGCCATCGAACATTCCGATGGTGACCTCGGGCACAAGGTGGGCCGTGTCCCTCCAGATGCTGCCGGAGAGTGTTCGGACCACGATTGTATCCCCGATGGTGTCGTATGCCGCCACCCAATCGGATGATTCAGAGCCTTGTCCTCCCGACGAACAGGCACCGCTGCAGATTCCGCAGAGTAGGAAGGCCGTTAGAATTGGCGTGGAGACTTGCCTCATGGACGGACTCCAAGGGGGTCTGAGGTCAAAACCTTATAGACTGTCCGGAGTTTAGATGCTGGGGGAGGAGGAAGGGTTGGGCAGCCCTTCTCCAGTGGCGGCTCGCCATGGCCTGATGTGGTCCTAGACCCCTCGGGTCTCGGGATCCCAGATGAGCTTGTGCAGTTGAAGTTGAAGGCGGACCGGGAGATTGTCCTCCAGGATCCATTCCGAGAGGTCCTGAAGGTTGAGTTTACCCCAAACCGGGGAGAAGAGAAGGGCTCCCAACGCCCCCTTCGAGAACCGTAGGTCCAGCCCCCGATCCCTGATTACCTCGCAGGCCCAGTCGTAGTCTTCCCGGCCCTTCAGCACGAACTTCAGCTCGTCCCGGTCGGTGAGGTGATCCAGGTTCGACCAGAGGTTCTTTCCCTCCTCACCTGAACCGGGGCATTTCAGGTCCATGATCTTGTGGACTCTGGAATCCAGCGGCCCCACATCTACCGCACCGGAGGTTTCCACAAGAACGGTGTGCCCCCGGTCCAACAGATCCCGGGCCAGCCGGAAAGCGTTCTTCTGGATGAGAGGCTCGCCCCCTGTGATCTCCACTAGCCGGCAGCCGAGCTCTCCCACCTTCCCCAGGATTGTCGATAGTGGAAGCTCCTCCCCCCCGTGGAAGGAGTACTCGGTGTCGCACCAGACACAGCGAAGGGGGCATCCGGTAAGGCGGACGAAGGTGCAAGGGAGGCCCGCCCAGGTGGACTCTCCCTGAATGGAGTGAAAGATCTCCGTGACCCTCAAGTAGTCCTGATCCGTCACGTTTCCCCTTCGGCGCCTTTCTTTCCCTTGGGCCAGAGGAATCCCAGGGGCGATTCCTGGATCACGCTACCGGCAAAGAAGAGCATGTTGGCCGGTCGCTCCGCCAGGCGCCGCATCAAGTAGGGGTACCAGGACTCCCCGAAAGGTACATACACGCGGACGTTGTAGCCCTTCTCACGCAACCCCTGTTGAAGGTCCCGGCGAACGCCGTGGAGCATCTGGAACTCAAAACCTTCCGGCCCGATGCCCTCTTTCTCGACGTAGTCGAGGAGGTTGTTGATGATCTCGTCGTCGTGCGTGGCCAGGGCTGGGTAATTCCCGTCGGTGAGAAGCGCCTGGGCCACATCCACGAAGTTCCTGTCCACCTTCCCCTTATCCTGGAAAGCCACCTCAGGGGGTTCCGCGTAGGCGCCTTTGCACAGGCGGACCCGGACTCCCAGCTCGTTCATGCGAAGGGCGTCATCCATGGTCCTGCGTAGGTACGACTGAAGGACCGTACCCATGTTACGGTATCCCTCGGCCCAGAGGTCCTCGAATGGATCCAGTGTGGCCTGTGTCCATTCCGATGACTCCATGTCCCACCGAATGAAGATGTCATGCTCCTTGGCTCGATCCATGATCAAACGGAGGTTCTGCTTGAAGAAATCTCTGCCAATCTCCAGGCCCACCTGGGTGGGCTTCACGGAGATGTTGCCTTTCAGGTTCTGGGCAACGATCCCGTCCAGGATTTCGAGATACGCCGCCACGGCGTCCTTAGCCGTCCGTTCGTCGTGTTCCGCTTCTCCCAGGTAATTCCCCGTAACGGTCAATTCGATGGCATTGGCCTCTCCTGCCGCCCGGAGGAAGTCTGCAACGGCCTCCCCCGGCACGAACCGGCGGCTCATGCGCCGGAGGGGTGTCTTCGTGACGATGGCTTTTGCGGACTTTGACTCGCTCAAGAAGATCAGAGCTTTTCTTAGCATTATTCGGTCTCTTGTTGCCGGTCCTGGATCGCCTGCCTCAGCAGATCATTCACCTCGACTAGGCTGAGGGCCTCGAGGCCTCCTGTGACCTCTTCCCGGCTACGTCCGTGGAGGAGGAAGGGAGTTTCGAGGTGCCCAACGATTC
>JBDHGR010000065.1:0-13417 GCA_039589815.1 Gemmatimonadota bacterium
CGTCCCCGGCAGGACTCGAACCTGCGGCCTACTGCTTAGGAGGCAGTCGCTCTATCCACCTGAGCTACGGGGACAGTGTGTACTCTTTCCCGCCATTACTGTGTTTCTGGCCCTTCCATGATCCATGCACTAGGCGGGGTGTGCATGTTCGTGTGCCTGTTGAGGCCGTTTTCATCGAGCCTCCCTCAACTCCCCGGCCCTCATTACGACGTCAAACATAGTTCCTTGGTCGGCCTGTTGGTAGACGGTTTTCAGGCATTCCGCGGACTTCCACCTTGGAGTTATGGCCTCGTCCACGGCATGCAGTTACTCCCTCTCGGTGGCCCTTTTCGGGCGGGAGGCCGGCCAGAGGGTGCCAACCCAAGGCTCCGGGGGCCGGCAGCCTTCTTCCCCCCCTTAGGCACTCTTTGCCAGATGGATGGTGATCGGTACACCAGGATAGGGTGGCTTAAAGGAGGGGCGGCTAGCTGAGACGTGTGACCGAAATCTTCTCCGGCGGTTTCTTTTCGATCTCCCCGCGAATCTTGCGGTCGAGGAGCTTGGAAGCCTCCGATGGTTCCAGGTCAAGGGCGGAACGGATCCCTTCTGAAAACCTCTCGTAGAACTGAATCGCGCCTGCTCGGTCCCCAGCGGCTGCCAGCGTAGAGATAAAACGCTGAACTTGGTTTTCGTCTGAACACGATTCTACCAGGCGGTTCGCAACGGTCCACGTCGCCGCAGCGGCCGCCTCCTTCGTGGCCACTCTCTCCTCGTCGAGCCACCGTTCAAACCCGGGAGAATCCGGGAGGAAGAGGCCCGAGAGAAGATCCCCACGGTAAAGCTTGACGGCCTCTTCCACTTTCCCCCGTTCAAGCGCTTCTTCAAAGGCTTTACAATCGCACCAGACGTTCTCCCAGTTTAACCCAACCTCTCCGTGGCCCCGGCGGATGACAACGTCCTTCCCAAGGAATTGGCGCAGAAAGTGGAGGGACCGGCGAAGGCCGGCTCGGGCGTGCTCCTGATCCAACTCCGGCCAGAAGAAGCCCACGATCTTATCTCTTCTGTGAAAGCCTCGGGGCTTCGCAGCGGCTAGGTAGGCGAGAAGGGCAAGTCGTTTCGGTTGAGAGAGGATCTGGATGATCTCCTCCCCATGGGCACCATGGAGTTCGATCGAACCGAAGACAGTGAACTCTACCACAACTCCCCTTTTGCCCTGGGCCGCCGTGTGCGCCCCGTCGGGAGAACGACAGGCCAGCCTTGGTTGCGAGCCGATACCAGAAAGGCGGGCCGTCCACAGGTTAAGAGCAACGAATCTGATACCCTCATTCTTCCGGGTGGGTTCCTCTTCCCTGACGCGGTGCTGCCCGAACGCTGGGGATGGGCAGGTAACAAGCAGGTAACGTGCAGGGGACGTGCAGGTAACGCGCAGGGGATGGGGGGTTTTTAGATTGGACTCACAGGTTCACGCTCTCAACCAGGTTTCGGTCGGGGGCAATTTTGGAGCCCCGTGGTGACCCAGCTTCATAGACTGGGGATGGGCAGGCATCAGGGGAATCCCGAAACGCCCTCGACCGTCACCTCTCCTGAATTCGCATGGGCCAGCTCCGTGGTGATCGATCCAAGCTCCTCTGGGAACCCATGGATTCCCGGTCCTACCCGAGAGTGGTCACCAACGGACAATGGTGATGATCGGGGGGTTGGCCAGGCGAGATGGCGGGCCCATCGCCGGACCAGGGCCGCCGCGACACGACGGCACACGAAGGGAGGTGTAACATGCGACCTGCCAAACTGCTTCAGAAGGTATTCTTTGCACCCTTTGTCTTCTTCCTGCTATTCGTCTTGGGGCAAGCCGGTTGCTGGTCAAACAGAGTGGGCCCTCCGGACACATGGTCAGGGGAAAGCCTTACCCTGGAAGAGTTCCAGAGGCTTGACCGAGCGGATGCCTACTTCCTCGTCCAGCGGTTTCGCCCTTGGTGGCTATCGGACAGGAGTAATAGCCCGTCCGGGTCGGGTGGCTGGTACGAGACGGAGTCCAAAGTACGACTCTACGTAGACGGGATTCCGAGCCCGTTTGGGATTGAGAATCTGAAGACCATTTCAGGGGAGCACGTGTTGGAGATCCGGCACCTCAGCCCAATGGACGCGACCACACGATACGGCACGGGTCATAGTGCCGGGGCGATCCTCGTAACCACGAGGGCCGGGGTCGAGGACCTTGGGACCTGAGATTCCGACCCCTCCCGGGTTTAACCTTCTGTGTTCGGGCCCCACGCCTTATAGCGCACAACTTCGAGGTCAATGGCATAGGCATGCACAGCCTCGAAGTCTCCTTCCGAGAACTCACGCAGGGTCAGGCGTTCCCCCGTAAGGATCATCCCGGGCCTACACCCCCTCCGCCTGCAGGAGTCCTGAGGAATCCCTTCACTGGGGGCCACTTTCAAACGGCTTCTTCCCGACGATGGCCGCCACGGCCATATCGCCCGTAACGTTTGCCACGGTCAGGATCATGTCGGGAACGAGATCCAACGCGATGAGGATACCGATCCCCTCCATGGGAAGTCCGAAGGCCATCCAAAGGGGTGCAACCACAAATAGGCCTCCGCTCGGTATTCCCGGGGAATAGAAGCTCAAAACCCCCATTCCGGCGGCCAGCGAAGCGATTTGAGCCGCGCCCAGCTCCACTCCGAACAGGGAAGCAACAAAGAAGGTCCCTACGATCCTGACCATGGGCGAGGCGTATTTGAAGACCGACACGGCTGCCGGGAGCACCAAACCGCTCACTTCGGGCTTCAACTGCAAGGTTCGATCTGCCTCTTCCAACATGGGGGGCAAGGAAGCCAGGGAGGACCGGGTGCTGAAACCCACGGCCTGGGCCGGAGCGCAGGCTTTGGCGAATAATCCCATGGATATGCCCCCGGAAAGCTTCACCAGGGGATAAAGAGCCAGGGTCGCCGTCGTGAGGAGAATGGCCACCACGGCGAGGAAACCAGCCACTGCGGCGATGACGGATGCGCCGGTTTGGGCGGCCAGTGTCAGTGTCAGGGCGAAAACCCCGATGGGGGCCGTGGCCAGGATCCAATCCACGACAACCAGGATCGTCTCCGAAACAGCCTTGGCGGCCCGGTTGATGGTATCCCTGTACTCCGGTGTGACCCGCGTGGCGGCAACCCCGAAAATCACCGTGAACATCACCAGTGGCAGGATGGCGCCCTCGGCCGCGGCCTCCACCGGGTTCGGGGGCAACAGGCCCACCAGCCAATCCCGAAAGGGGGGAAGGGTGACGTCTACAGGCCCTCCGGCGGTCGCGAACTCGGGGATCTGCACCTGATCGGCGCGAAAGAGCCGAAGCAGGGGGAGGGCTGCCAAACCGCCCAAGGTGGAGGTGCCCGCCACCAGCCCGATGAACCATGCCACGGCCCTTCCCCCGACCCTTGCCACCGCTCTCGCCTCGGAGGAAGTGATGCTCCCGAGAAGCAGGGAGACCACCAGGGGAATCACCGTCATCCGGATGGCGTTCACCCAAAGCGCCCCCACCGGCTCCACCCAGGCCACGATCACTGCCGGGGTCCCAGCATCGGCCGGGGCCAGAAAGACACCGGCCGCCAGCCCCAGAACCAGTCCCAGGAGAACTCGTGTGGTCAAGGACATGCGGTATGCTCTTCTCTAAAGGAGGAATTCCACCACGAGGAAACCGAGGATGATCAGGGCCCCGAAAACCCAGGCCAACAAGTTGAAGTATCGGTCGATGAATCGGCTGATGGGCGGGCCCTTCCAGTAGAGGAGCCCAGCCTCGGCAAAAAACCTGAGCCCCCGACTCAAGATGCTGGCCAAAACGAAAACCGGGAAGTTGATGGCGAAGACCCCGGCCGAAAGGGTGAACACCTTGTAGGGGATGGGCGTGAGACCTGCCAGGAAAACGGCCCAGAAATCGTACCGGTCATAGAATTCCTGAATGTTTTGAAAGGCCTCGGGGGTCACTCCCGGCACGTACTGAAAAAAGAAGTCTCCCAGAGCTTGCCAGGCCCCGGCCCCAATGAGGTACCCCACGACTCCCCCCACAACGGAGGCTGTGGTAGCAATGGCAGCGAACCGGAGAGACTTCTTGATGGCCCCCAGGCAAAGGGCCATGAGGAGCGGATCCGGTGGAATCGGGAAGAAGGATGCTTCGGCGAAGGAGAGGGCGGCCAGGGCCGAGGGTCCGGAGGGGGTCTCGGCCCAGTGCAGCACCCAGTCGTAGAGGCGTCGCACCCAGCCCTTCCGCCCATCCCGGTTCATTCACCACCCCCCGGGACCTCTTCCTGCCAAGCGAACCGGCCAAGAAGCGGAACGAAGGTGCAGCCGGTTTTTACGGGCTCTTGAGTAATGGCAAATCCCACCTTTTCGACCAGAACCAAATCTTGAGCCTCCTTGCTTCCAATGGGGATGAGCATTCGTCCATGGTCGGCCAGTTGATCCAGATAAGCCTTGGGGATGGAAGGAGACGCGGCGGAGACCACGATGACGTCGAAGGGGGCGTATTTCCGCCACCCGATTGTGCCGTCCCCCACCAACAGGGCCACATTAAGAATGCCCAAGTCGTCCAGGGCCTTCCGGGCCCGGGCCGAGAGCTCCCTGACTCGCTCTACGGAATAGACCCGCTCTGCCATTCGTGCCAGCAGGGCTGTAAGAAAACCCGACCCTGTCCCTATTTCCAACACCCGTTCCGTCTCCCGCGGCTTCAGGATGGAAAGGTAAAGGGCCTGCAGAGATGGTTGCGAAGCCGTCTGGTTGTACCCGATAGGAACGGGGGCGTCGTCATAAGCCCGGTTCCAAACCCCCTCCGGAAGGAACAGGTGCCTCGGGACCTGATCGAAGAGTTGGAGGACCTCCAAGTCATCGATACCCCGGCTCCGGACCTCTTCGATGAGGTGTCGCCGGTATCCGGTGAACCGATGGTCCCCTAAAGAGCCAGATCCCACTGGCGTATCTCCTCCAGAAGTTTGTAGTTGGTGAGGTCGAGATGGAGGGGGGTAACGGAGATATATCCCTCTTTTACAGCTCGGTAGTCGGCGTCGCCCGCCCCAGCCCAGGTGGAGATGTCTCCGCCAATCCAGAAATACTCCCGACCTTTCGGATCCAACGATTTCGTGATGGAGTCGGCGTACCGCCGGCGGCCCAAGGAGGTGACCTTGATTCCTCTTGCCTTTGAAGGCGGGAGCGCAGGCAGGTTCACGTTCAAGAGCGTGTGGCTCGGGTAAGCGTCCTGATCCAGAACCTGTCGGAGGAAGCCCTGGAGGAGCGGACCCCAGTCCTTGAGCCTTTCGTAGTCATCTCCCGTGTAGGAGATGGCCATCGCAGGGATCCCGATGACGGTGGCCTCCATCGCGGCCGCGACGGTACCTGAGTAAAGAACGTCCTCGCCCATGTTCGCGCCGTGGTTCACACCCGAGAGGCAAAAATCCGGTTGATAACCCAGGAGCTCGTTCACGGCCATGATCACGCAGTCGGTGGGCGTCCCGTCCACGATGCGGGTGCCGTCGGACGATCTGCGGGCCCGGAGGGGACGATGGATGGTGAGGGCATGGCTGGTGGCGCTTTGCTCCCGGTCGGGGGCCACGATTTCCACCTCCGCCAGGGTCCTCGCTGCTTCCGCCAGGACCCTGAGCCCACCAGCCATGTACCCGTCGTCGTTGGTGCAGAGGATCCTCATCCGGAGTCCTCGCCGGCCTCACCGGGCTCGGCGAAATCCAGCTGTTCCGTGGGATCCTCAACTTCCGCGGTGACCTCGGCTTCCTCGGAGCCTCCGGTCTCTTCTGCCTCTGGTTCCACCGCGGCTTCCAGGGGTTCGGAGGGCGTGAGGATCTTGGCCAACTGCTCCAACTCCCCCTTCATTGACGAGAGGAACTCCGGCCCCAGGACTTCCTGCTGGCCACCCTCCAGCTCCCCCCCCTTGCGCATCTCCCGGAGCTTCTGGTTGGCTCCTTCAATGGTGTATTTCTGTTGGTACAAAAGATTCTTCACCAGGAGTACCAACTCGATGTCCTTGGGTCGAAAAACCCGATTTCCGGCCCGGTTCTTCGTAGGGCGGAGGATGTCGAACTGGCTTTCCCAATACCGGAGAACGTGGGGCTTCAGCCCTGTCAGATCGCATACGTCTCCGATGGAGTAGTAGGCCTTTTTGGCGATGGACTCTGTCACTTCCATTCCCTTCTTTTTCTTAGCTCAAGACCAGACCTCGGGTTTCGGCCCCCGAAGCATGAGATTCCTTACGGCTTCTTCCGCGTTTCTCCCCTCCCAGAGGAGGGCATGCACTTCTTCACTGATGGGCATTTCCACGCCGAACTTCTTGGCCAAATCCCTGACCGCCTGCACCGTTCGGACCCCCTCTGCTACGCTTTTCATCCCACCCAGTATTTCCTCGAGAGATTCCCCCTGCCCGATCCGGTATCCCACCGTACGGTTCCGACTCAGGGACCCGGTGCAGGTCAGCACCAAGTCTCCCATCCCGGCCAAACCTGAAAAGGTGGCCGGGTCCGCCCCCATGGCTACCCCCAAACGGGTGATTTCCGCCAATCCCCGGGTAAGGAGAGCGGCCAGGGTGTTGTGGCCGAAACCCATGCCGGCCACCACCCCGGCCGCCAGCGCAATAACGTTTTTCAGGGCGCCCCCCAGCTCCACTCCCAGGACATCCGGGTTCGTGTAGACCCTGAAATACTCGGTCTGAAACACCTCCTGGGCTACACGGGCGGCTGCACTGGATCGGCTTGCGACGACCACGGCCGTCGGTGCCTCCATCGACACCTCGGTGGCGAAGCTGGGACCTGAAAGGAAAGTGAGGCGCCTGATCTGTTCCGGGGTCATGAATTCCAGAAAAATCTCGTCCATGCTCCGGCCGGAGGCGACCTCGATGCCCTTCGAAGCGCTGACCACCTGGGCTTCGACCCCCAACTCCCCCTCGATCCCCGAGAATACCGAGGATACGAACTGGGAGGGTACGACCGAAACAATGATCTCCCGCCCCGTTACCAGAGCCGACAGGTCCGAGCCGACCTCCAGAGTCTCGGGGAGAATGACCCCGGGAAGGAAGGTCCTGTTTTCACGGTGCGCCGTGATCTCCGCCACGACCTCCGGCTCACGGGCCCAGAGGGAAACCCGATGGCCCTTCTTGGCCAGGAGGTTGGCCAGGGCGGTGCCCCAGCTACCCGCTCCGATGACACTGACCGATCGAGGCTCCCCGATCATGCCGGGTCCTTCTTTTTGCCGAACCGGTTCTCTTCGCCTTTCAACATCCGCCGAATGTTGGATCGGTGGGCCCAGAATACGAACACGGCCAGGCCCACGGTGAACGCGATGAGACTCATTCCTCCCCGATGAGGAACAAAAAACAATGCCACGGGAAGCGCGACGGCAGCCGCCAAAGAGCCCGCAGCCACCATCCGGGTCGAAAGAGTCACACCGATCCACACTACCAAGGCCGACAGCACGCCCCAGGGCGAAAGACCGAGGAAAGCCCCGGCGCTGGTTGCGATCCCCTTCCCTCCCTTGAACTTGACCCAGAAAGAAAACACGTGGCCCAGGATGGCGGCTGCAGCGTAGGCGAGCGTCCACTCCCAGAGAGCGGAATGATCCCGTTGCGGGAAGAACCAAACCGGGAGCCACCCCTTCAGGACATCCACGAAGGCCACCGGGACCGCCGCCTTCCATCCAAGGATCCGGAAAGTATTGGTGGCTCCCAGATTCCCGCTTCCCCTTGTCCGAAGGTCCACGCCGTAGAAGGCCCGGCCCACCCAAAAGCTGGTGGGTGTGGCGCCGATGACGTAGGCAAGGACAAGAAGCAGTAGGGGTGTCACGTCGAGCCCTCGATTCGGGGATCAAACTTCATTTGCTCTGGCTCTTTCGGAAACGGATCCGCAGGGCGGTCCCCGTGAAGCCCCACCGCTTCCGCAAGCTATTTCGCACGTAGCGAATGTAGTGGGCCGGGATCTCCTTCGGGAGGTTCGAAAAGAAGAGAAATGTCGGTGGAGCCACCGCGACCTGGGTCCCGTAGCGGATCTTTACCTGCCGTCCCCGGGCGTGGGGCGGGGGCTGGTGTCGGACGAGCTGGGCCAAAGCTTCGTTGACCTCGTGGGTATCGACCCGTCGGTGCCGCTCCTCCTGGACCTGAAGGACCATGTCCAACGCCTTTCGCGCCCGTTGTCCGGTAGTGGCCGATGTGAAAAGGATCGGGACCCACTGCAGGAAGGTGGCTTTTTGGCGGATCTCCTTTTCCAGGTCGGGAGCCGTATGGGTGTCCTTCTCCACCAGGTCCCACTTGTTCACCAACAGAATGACCCCCGCTCCTGCTTCCCAAGCCTGTTCAACAACTCTCAGGTCCTGGGACGCCAGTTCCTCCGTCGCATCCATGAGTACGAGGCACACGTCGGCCTCCTGAACCACCCGGGCGGTCCGAAGGGCACTGTAGTACTCCAGGGAGTCCTTGACCTTCGACTGTCGTCTCAACCCCGCAGTATCCACGAAGGTGAGCGTATGTCCATGGTAGTGCATGGGCGTGTCGACAGGATCCCGGGTAGTACCGGCGACCTCGCTCACCACGACGCGGTCTTCTCCGAAGATGCGGTTCACGAAGGACGATTTCCCGACATTGGGCCTCCCGATGACAGCAACCCGGATGACGCCCTCACCTTCCTCGGCTTCTGAAGCCTCCGGGAACTCCGCCACTACCGCGTCCAGGAGGTCCCCGGACCCCTTCCCCGAAAGCGCGCTGAGAGGGTGGGGTTCGCCCATCCCCAATCCCCAGAAATCCAGGTGCGCCTGGTCACGGGGGAGGTTATCCATCTTGTTGACCACGAGAAGCACAGGCTGAGGGCTCTTCCGGAGTACTTCAGCAAGTTTTTCGTCCAGTGGATGAATCCCAGACCGCCCGTCCACCACGAAGAGGATGACGTCGGCTTCGTGCACTGCGGCCAGCGCTTGTTCTCGAACCGCCCGGTCCAACGGTTCGTCACTATCCTCGATAACCCCCCCGGTGTCCACGACGAAGAAATCCCGGCCGATCCAATCCGCCCGGGCAAAGTTCCGATCCCGTGTGACGCCGGGGGCATCGTCCACAATGGCCCACCGGCGTCCGAGGAATCGGTTGAATAGGGTGGATTTCCCTACATTCGGGCGTCCAACCACGGCCACGACGGGGATCTTCTGGCTCACAACTCCCTCAGGATTTCTGTGATCTCCAGGCCCGGGATCACCCTGGCTGGCGCCATGGCTTCCCGGAACTCGGAAAGGGGAAAGGAGTCGATGAACAGCTGATCCGCGTTCAGAGCTTCCCCGGGTAGGAGGATCAACTCGTCGGCCTCCCCTGGCCCTGCGGCCCTCAGGAGGTCCCGGCCTGCCAGAAGCCCCGCCACCGTCACCGACTCGCCGAAGAACTCGTTTTCGACCGACACGACCTGGACCTCCGCCCCAGTGGATTCCTGAAGAGAAGGAAGGAGCTTCTCGAAGAAGGGAGCCATGGAAAGGCCCGTGAGGATTCTGATCCCCCGACCCGTCAACTTGGGAACGCTGGGGAGGCCCTCCTCGAAATCCGAGAGAAACGCCGAGATGGATCCGACTCCGTTCTCGGTCAGGTCCCAAGAGTCGTAGCAGCCCCCCGACGGGAGGGGGCGCCCCGCGGAAAGGTACATCTCGTCGGCGCAGTATACCCAGGCGTGCCCTCTGTCGGCCTGGGCCCTGATCCGCACCCGGTCCACCTGGTCGATAGCCTGGGCCGCTTCCTCGGCCCTCAGCGGACGAACCGGTCGGTTGATGTTGTACTTCGTGAGCCCCACGGGGACCACCGACAGGGTCCGACACCCCTCTCCCAGACCAAGGAGGTCTTCCATGGTGCGGTCCAGGTGAGATCCATCATTCCAGCCCGGGCAAAGCACGACCTGGGTGTGAACCTCCAACCCATGATCCAGCAGAAAGCGGAGTTGGTCCATGATGAGGCCGGCCCTTTCGTTCTTGAGCAGCCGGACTCTCACCTCGGGCTCCGTCGCATGGACCGACACGTAAACGGGCGAGATCCGCTGTTCTACCAACCTCTGGAGACCCTTCTCCCCCAGGTTGGTGAGCGTCACGTAGCTCCCGTAGGTGAAGGAGAGGCGAAAATCGTCATCCCGAAGCCAGAGGCTCTGACGGACGTCTTTCGGATTCCCATCGATGAAGCAGAAAACACACTTGTTTGCGCATTCACGGATGGTGTCGGGCGCAGGAACGATTCCCAAGCTCTCCCCTTCTCCCCGACGGACCTCCAGAAAGGACCTGTTCCCAGTGGGAGAAACCGTTTCGAGTTCCAGCTCCGTGTCGGCCAGGAGGTAGGTGAGGTCCAATCCGTCCCGGACCCGATGTCCGTTGATTCGGACGATTCGGGTTCCGATCTCCAGGTGCAGTTCCTCTGCGATGCTCCCGGACTCGATTTCAGCGATACGGACCACGGTATTCATCTCGAAAAGAAGAGAGGAAAGGGCCAGGAAGTATAGAAAGAACAACGATTTCGATCAATCAAAAAGCCCGGGAAAGACCGGGTGGCGGCGGATGGCCTCAAACCCCATGTTTCAAGGCCTTTTTGTCCAGGCGGGTCGGAAAGTGATGCGGGCCCGTCAACATTGGGAACCACATAAGACCTTTAGACGTAATGGAACCGGTGTGAAACCCCGAAGGAATGAACGATCGAACCGGAAAACGGAGCAGGTGTGAACGGTAATAACCATCGGATCTCAGGCAAGCTTACCCTTTCCCTCGCTATGGTTCTCCTCGGAGGCTGTCAGCAGGTCGACGTGGTTCGTGAGTATTTCAGGGATCCCACTCCTCACGAACAGTACCTCCTAAACCTGGCCCATGCCGGCCTCACCGAGACGGCTCTGGGAGAGGATTGGATCCAGGCCTCCAGAGAGGCCATCACCGAACCCCTGGTGATGGATGCCCCCTACCTGGAGGAAGGTTTCTTTCCTCCTCAGGAGGCCAGCGCCCTGGGCTACCGGTTCGCCCTTCGGCGCGGACAACGGTTGATCATCAAGGTCGATCTCGAAGGGTCCGAGACCGCTCGGCTTTTTGTGGACCTTTTCCGATGTGCTCCGGATTCCACCAGGGCTCCTGTCCCGGTTCGGTCAGGTGAGGCCGGGATCGAGATGGTCTTCGAACCCAGGAGGAACGCCGACTACCTGCTGAGAGTCCAACCGGAGCTCCTCCGCGGAGGGCAGTTCACCGTCACCATCGAAAAAGAGCCGGCTTTGGAGTTTCCCGTAGCGGGCCGGACCAGTCGGTCCATCGGGAGCTTCTTCGGCGATCCAAGAGAGGGAGGGCGACGGGAACACCACGGCGTGGACATCTTCGCGCCCCGGGGTACGCCGGTGGTGGCGTCGGCCGAAGCCTACGTGAGCAGAGTGGATACGACCCCGGTCGGGGGCCGGGTAATCTGGCTCAGGGACTCTGAGAGGAGGGCCTCCATCTACTACGCCCACCTTCATGAGCTCCTGGTCCGGGAAGGGGCCACCGTAAGCCCGGGGGACACCATCGGTCTGGTGGGCAACACCGGGAATGCCAGGACCACCCCTCCGCACCTTCATTTCGGGTTCTACTTGAGGGGTGAGGGGCCCTTCGACCCCTGGGACTTCCTGGTTGAGCTTCCCTCTGACCTCGAGCCGGTAGAGGTCGAGTTGGCGGAGCTGGGCAATTGGGTCCGCATCACCGGTCAGGATATCCACCTCAGGGACAGGCCCACCCGGAGAGGACAAATCCTGGCCGACCTGCCACAACACACCACGGTCCGAGTGCTGGGGGGGATAGGGACCTGGTACAGAGTGGAGTTACCCGATGGTGGGGCAGGTTTTGTTGCCGGCCGGCTCACGGAGCAACTGGCCGAACCCCTTCGTTTGGAACGGCTCGCCCAGGAACAACCCCTCCAGGCTCAGCCCCTGCCCGACGCCCCGGTGATGGGGGAAATTCCCACCGGGGCCGACGTGGCCGTATTCGGTACGTTCGGAGACTACCTCTTCGTCCAATCCCCGAACGGAAAGTCCGGATGGATGGCCCAGAATCACTGACGGGTCCTGTCGAAGGACCCCCTCCTAAGCCTTCGCCACCTCCGTCTGCAGGTTCCTCAAGAACACGCCCACGATCCGGTTGAGATCTCCGGTTCCGTCGTAGAAGAGGTTGAGAACGGGCTTGCCCTTGTCCTTCTGGACCTCGGCAAGGATTCCGGAGGTCACCTGGCCCGGCATACAACCAAAGGGCGAACAGTTCACAACAAGGGATGCCCCGTCTTCAAAGAACCTGACGGAGCGGCCTACGGTCATGAGGACCTCCCCGCCGTAGTTGAAGGAAGCGTACTTATAGGCTGCCTCCGCCGACTGGTCGATGGAAGGTTCGTGTCGGTCCGAGAGGAGGTCGCCGGCGGCCTTGTGCCAACCGTGTTCCTTCTCGAAGAGGTACTTGTTCTTCACGTAACTCTTGGCCCGGCCCATGATGTCCCATCCCTCTTTGGCCCGGCGCTCATGCTCCCAGGCGGCGTAGAGGACCCATTCGTGGAACGGGGCCAGCCAGGCTTCCCCTCCATTGGCCTCGATGACCTTCACCACATTCTGGTTTGAGAAGTCGTTGCAGCGCACGAATATCTCGCCGACGATCCCCACCAGAGGCTTCGTGGCCTCAGGCTTGGGAAGGGCGTGGAACGGTGCCAGAGCTTCCAAGAAGGCAGGCTTCAGCGGCGCGCGCGTCTCGAAGGCCTTCTCCATGACTCGGGTGGCGTTCTCCACCAGGCCGTCGATCTGTGCCGGATCATCGGCGTAGGGCCGGAACCGGCATCCTACCTTGAAGATGAGATCCCCGACCACGCACCCCTCGAAGATTTGCCTCCGCAGGCTCTCTTCCAACCCCTGGTAAGCGTTGTCGTTGTTCGGGGCCATGATGGCCAGGTGCCCAAAACCCTCCTCCTCAAGGATCATTCGTTCCAGGAGGTTGTACTGGCCGAATCGGCACGGGCCGCAGGCCGAGGGCATGAAGAAGGCGTCACTGCTCCCGTCACCCCCCTTGGCCCGGAGTGTCTGAAGGAGTCGCCCCATGGTCACCGTCATGGGGATACACTCTCCGCCACGGGTGACCTGCCGCCCAATGGCCATGCTCTCGTCGTCTTCCAGCGGAAGCGACCGGCCATCGTACCCATGGCCGCGCATGGCCGCAGCGGCCAGAGGCGCCCCGATGGTGTGAAGGGGCGGGACCCAGATGGTCCTGTCCTTGAAGATGTCCTCCGGGTCGGTCCGGTTCGGCAGCGGCGGTGGGGTCGGAACCCTCTTCTCTTTTCGGTTCTGAACCACATCCAGAAAGGCTTCGATCCGGGTGAGATACCCGGCATCCCCGCCGTGTTCGTCCAGCTCGAGAATCAGGAAGGGTTTCTCCCCGAGGATCTGCTCGGCGTACGTGAGGA
>JBDHGR010000066.1:0-15662 GCA_039589815.1 Gemmatimonadota bacterium
CCTCATCGCGGATACCGAGTATCTCCAGGTGTCCATCCCCTGGAAGATGAAGGAAGCTTCTGAAGGGGTGGAAACGGTGCCTGTCCGATCCGGCCTCAACGGCTATCTCACACCGGACCATTTCGAGGCGGCCATGGGTGAGCGGACCCGGGTGGTCTGCGTCTCCTCGGTGCAGTGGTGCTCCGGAAACCGGATCGACCTGAAGGCACTCGGCGAGATCTGTCGATCACGGGGCATCTACCTGGTGGTGGACGCGATCCAGCACCTGGGCGCTTGCCCCCTGGATGTCCGGGAAACGCCCGCAGACTTCCTCATGGCCGGGGGCCACAAGTGGCTCAATGCTCCCTTCGGTTGCGGTATCCTGTATGTCTCCCCCGACCGCATTCGTGAACTGGACCCCGACAGTTGGGGATACCTGGCATTGGAGGACCCCGAAGGCGGATGGGGTGAGTACTTCCGCAGGCCGGAAATCAGTCCCTACTCCCAGTGGCACTTCAAGCAAACGGCGACGAAGTTCGAAATTGCTGGAACCTCCAATTACCCTGGGGCAGTGGGCCTTGGAGCTTCCCTGGCTCAGATCAACGAGCTTGGAATTGAGAACATCCACCGTCACATCCTGGAACTCGGCCTCCACCTCCGGTCCGGCCTGGAGCGCCTTGGGGCCCGGGTGATTTCCCCCGGTGAGCCCCAGGAATGCCGGTCAGGCCTCACCATCTTCAACGTCTACGACTCCCCAGAGGAGGACAGGGCCCTCCTGGAGGCGCTCCTGGACAGGGGGATCTACCTGGCCCAACGCTACACTTCGGGAGTCGGTGGGCTGAGGGCCTCTACCCACTTCTACAACAATGAAGAGGACGTCGAGAGGCTTCTGGACGCCATCCGAGACCTGGCCACATGAGGGGTCTTCGGTGAAGCGGGAAACCTTTTCATCACGCCTGACCCTCCTGGCGACCATGGTGGGTGTAGCCGTAGGGCTCGGGAACGTCTGGCGGTTCCCATACATGGTGGGGCGTTTCGGGGGTGCCGCCTTCGTCCTCCTATACCTGGCCTTCGCTCTCCTCATCGGCATTCCGGCCCTCATGGCCGAGTGGACCCTGGGCCGGAACACCCAACGGGGCACGGTGGGCGCTTTTGAGCGGGCTGGGCTTCCCGGGGGGCGGATCCTGGGGTGGGTGTTTTTTTGCACGGTGACCGCCGCCACAGCCTACTACACCAACGCCATCGGCTGGGTGGTATTCCACGGGTTGGCGGGCGGCTTGGCACCATTAGGCGTCCCACTCAACGGGTCGGAGATTCTGCCCCCCGACGAAGGGTTCCGCCTTCGGTCCCTCCTGCTTCAGGTGCTCCTGACCGGGTCCGTGGTGATGGCTGCGGTGGTTGTCCTCTTGCGCGGCCTTCGCTCCGGGATCGAAAGAGCCAGCGCCATCCTGACCCCGCTCCTCTTCCTCAGCCTTTTTCTGATTATCGCCCGATCAGTCACCCTGCCCGGCGCCAGCGCCGGAATCCACTGGTATATCCTCAAGTTTCAACCCTCTGACATCACTCCAACCGTTGCCATGGCGGCCCTCGGACAGGTCATCTTCTCCCTGGCCTTGGGCGGCACCTTCATGGTCGTATATGGGTCGTATCTGAATCGGGACGACTCCCTTGGACGAAACGCCATCTGGACCGTGGCGGGAGATACAGCGGCGGGCCTTCTGGCCGGGTTGGCCATCTTTCCAGCGGTGCTGGCCCTGGGAATGGAGCCCGGGACGGGACCGGGATTGATTTTTGAGACCCTTCCTCAGGTCTTCTCCCAGATTCCGGCGGGATCTGTCTTTGGAACGGTTTTCTTCGTCGCTCTGGCCGGGGCAGCTTTCCTCTCGGGAGTGGCGGCCTTCGAAGTTCTGGTGGCGGGCCTTACGGACAATACACGGTTGAGCCGGCGTGCCGCCATCTGGACCATGGCGGGTCTGGTGTTCCTCTTCGCCATTCCTCCCATGATCAACATGCGGATCTTCGTGCCCTGGGACCTGGCCTTCGGTTCCGGCGCCCAGACGGCAGGCGTCCTGGTGGCGGTCATGGCGGTGGGTTGGGGGATGAAAAAGGCCGCGGTTTTCCGGGAGTGGGGGGCCGGATCGGAGGATGATCCTGGGAACTTGAAGGAAACCATCCTTTACTTCTGGGTTCGGTGGGTGATCCCACTAGCCATTCTGGCGGTCGGGGCTTGGTGGTTCCTCACCGACGTGATACGAGTGATCGCAGGCGTATGAGAGGAATCAAGGGTGACCTTCGATCATGAACCGTTCAATCCCCTAGCCTCTTCAAGCTCCACCGGATGGGCCGCTGGGCCCAAAAAAAAGGAGTTGCCCGCCAATCCGTTGAGATGAGACACCCCCTGTTGCCTCATCCTCCACCAAAGGCCTATCCTTCGCGGTCCATCCGTTTCGGCGAGGATCCACTTGTTGCATTGGAGATCATGAACATGCGTACCCGGACTCTCAACTCCCTGCTGTTCCCGCTTCTGGCTCTGTCCGTTCCGACCTCGGGGTGCCTGCTCGGGCAGGACAGATTGCCCTCGATGCCTGGGTACGACAGGTACAGGGAGATGGCCCCGAAAATCAGGAACGCTTTCGTCTCCGGCGCCCTTTCCGTCACCTGGGCAGCGGATGGCCGCTCCTTCCAGTACGCCCAAGGTGGCCAACGCTATGAGTACGAGGTGGCCACGGGGAGCGTGGTGACACTTCCGGCCGAAGACCAAACGACGGGGGGTCAAGGTCGACCCGGCCGGGGAAACCGTCCAGCGAGGGGCCGACAGTACGAGTCGGCAATGTCTCCCGACAGCACGCTCAGGGCCTTTTACCGGGACCGGAACCTCTTCATCAGCTCCCCGGATGGATCCGGTGAGATCGCCGTCACCACGGAAGGAAACGAGGAGGCCCGCACCAAGTTCGGTTCCGGCAGTTGGGTCTACGGCGAGGAGCTGGGTCAGAACACGGCAATGTGGTGGTCTCCCGACGGCTCCAAGCTGGCCTATTATGGGTTCGATGAGGGCCCCGTCCTGGACTATCACCTTCAGTTGGGTCAGACCGAGATTCAGAGCAGCCTGGACATCGAGGCCTATCGCAAAGCCGGAGCACCCAACCCGGTCGTAACCCTCTTCGTGTACGACCTCGCCCTTGGGACGTCCACGGAGATCGACGTACGGGATGGGATGCCGTTCACCAACGACGTCGTAGGACACTACGTGTACCGCATCGAATGGTCCTCAGACGGAAGCGAGTTGACCTTCCAACGGACCAATCGCCGACAGAATATAAATGAGTTCGTGGCTTGCGCTCCCTCGGCGGGGACGTGCCGTGTGGTTGTTCGGGAGGAATGGCCCGCCAGCTGGGTCATGAACAGCCCCCCGAGGCGGTATCTGGAAGATGGCCAGCGGTTTCTCTGGATCTCAGAGCGGACCGGATATCGAAACATCTATTTGTACGATTTCAGCGGTGAACTCCTGGCCACCGTCACCGACCACCCGTTCGATGTTGGGAACATTCTCCGTGTGGACGAGGACCGGGGCATGGTCTACTACATGGCCCGGGACGGGGACAACCACATGAAGATGCAGCTGCATCGGGTTGGCCTTGACGGCACCGGCGACCGGCGACTCACGGATCCAGCCTACAACCACTCCGTCTCACTCTCCCCCGATGGTCAGTATTTCGTCGACGTTGCCCAAACCCACGACACCCCACCCTTCTCGCGGCTCCTGGACGAGGGGGGGAACTTGGTGGCAGAGCTGGCAACAAGTGACATGACCGGTTTTGAAGAATTGGGTTTGAAGAAGGTTGAGTTGTTTACCTTCATGGCCGCCGATGGAGTGACGGAACTCCACGGCATGCTTCACAAGCCATCCAACTTTGATCCGACCCTTGAATACCCGGTCCTGGTAAGCGTATATGCCGGTCCTGGCTCCACTGGGGCCCGGGAGAGTTTCACCCTGCCGAACGCCCTCACGGAGTACGGCTTCCTGGTCGTGACCATGGACTCCCGGAGCGCTTCCGGGCGAGGGAAGCGGTTCCTTGACGCCATCTACATGAAGCTCAGCACGTTGGAAGTCGACGATCAGGCGGCGGGTGTCCGAGCCCTATGGGATCGGCCGTATGTGGGCAAGGGTAGAGCTGGGATCTTCGGGACATCCTACGGCGGCACCTCGTCTTCCATGGCGCTCCTTCGGAATCCCGATGTGTTTCATGCTGCGGCAGCTTCCTCCGCCGTCACCGACTGGCGCAACTACGACTCCATCTATACCGAACGGTATATGTGGATCCCCCAGGAGAACCAGGAAGGATACGACGCAGGCTCGGCAATGAATTGGGCGGACAAGCTCGACGGGGACCTCATGATCTTCTTTGGCACTGCGGACAACAATGTTCATCCGTCCAACTCGCTCCAACTCATCGCAGCCTTACAGGAGGCGGGGAAGCACTTTGAGGTCCAGGTCGGCCCCGATCGGGGCCACGCCGGCCTCAATCGGGATCGCATGATGGAATTCTTCATCGAGAGTCTGGTCTTGGACTGGAAATAAACATACGTTTTCGGGAGGAAAGAAAAGTCTTGGGAGCAGCTGAAAGAGGGGAATATATTTGAAGTAGGGCTTGGAATACCCTCCGGGCCCTGTCAAGCCGAAGGGTATCTCGTCCCTCTGAAGTCTACACCAGTTTCCCAGTCCTCTCTCCCTGAATCCCGGAAAACCGGCATGTCTCGCGTCTGCGCCTCACTCTTCCTCGCCCTCTGCGCCCTCCTCACCTCCCCGCTCCATGCCCAACAGGCAAGGCTCCTGGTGTCGGGTGACTGGTTGGAGGAGAATCTGTCCCGTCAGGATCTGGTGGTACTCCAAGCCAGCGACGATGGGAGTGACTATGAGGAGGGGCATATCCCGGGAGCCCGCCTGGTCCTGATGGACCGGATCGCCTGGGACGGAGCCACGGGGGTCGGGGTCGAGTTGAGAGGCCTTTCCGATATTCGCGATGCATTGGCTGGTGTGGGTGTCTCCGATCGGAGCACGGTGGTCGTGTATGGCACCAATCCAATGGTCGCAGCCCGGCTATGGATGACCCTGGACGTGGTCGGTGCCGGAGCCTCGGATCCCCTCTTCCTGGACGGAGGAATCCAGGTTTGGAAAGAAGAGGGCCGACCTCTCTCTACGGAGAAGCCTCGGGTGAGGCGCGGCCGTTTGAATCTCCGGCCACAAACCAGCAGGCTCGTGAGCGCAGAATGGATCCTGGTGCGCTTGGGCCACGACTACCTATCCCTGGTGGACGCTCGCCCCGATGACGAGTTCTCGGGAGCCGACGGCGGCTTGGGGGGAAGGTTCAACCCCGGCCACATCCCCAGCGCCCGGCAGCTATTCTGGGAGGACCTGATTGAATCAAGGGAATGGCCCGTCTTTCACCCCGCGGGGGAGCTGACGGATCTCTTTCTGGCGGCGGGGGCGGATCCCGGAGATACGGTCGTGACCTATTGCCAGGTTGGCCTCCGGGCCAGCGTCAACTACATGATCGCCCGGATGCTTGGATATGACACCCTCTTCTTCGATGGTTCTTGGAGGGACTGGGGTTCCCGGGATTATCCCCATTTCCCGAGGCGAGCGGATGGTCCGGGAGGGAAGATTCGGTAAGGCTGAAACCGCGGATCCGGGGGAAGTTCGTGATGCCCTGAGACCCTCTCACAGAACAGAAAGCGAGCCCAAGGACATGGGCTCGCTTTCTCATGCTCTCAGGTCCCGGACGCTCAACCCGTGAACCGACCAACCAGGTCCCTCAGGTGGTCAGCCCAGGGAATCGAGAAGAACCAATCCACCAGGTCCAAAGGAGAGGCTTGGATCCAACCAAAAACCAGGAAAATGAAATACCAGATCAAGAGGGCCCACAAGACTTCCCAAAGGAGTCGATGTTGGGCCACAGGTCCTTCCTCATCCTCCCGAACCTGTTCCCTCGTAACGACCTCCACGGCAACGACGAATCCACGGCGATAAAAGCTCACCGCATCTCGTAGTATTTTGGCCGCGGTACTCGGTTTATGGCCCTCGAACATCGCCTCGATGAGGCTGATGGAGAACCTCAACATGGCCCGGAGTATCAGGGGGATCCAGAAGATTGCCCCAACAAATGCCCATACCAAAAGAACTACAAAGAGGACGACCCAGGTGAGGACGGTGAAGATCCGGTTTACTACCTCAGCCGATGGAGAGGGGATTTCCCTCGTTTCCCTGCGCCGCTCCTTTCCTCTGCGCCGCTCCTTTTTCGGGAGCTTATCTTCGACCACTGCATTCCCCACCGAATGATACTTGTAAACCGGGGGCTCTGAAGACATGGTTTTCTCCGTCCTTTTGATCAACTCCCACCCTCATCGACTCCCCCGACCTCCTCTGGCGGGGCTATAGTCGGAAGGATGATGTTCGCTTCTCCCGCAGCGTCCAATCCGATGGAGATCTGGCTAACTCCATCCGCGTCTGCAAAGACCAGATGGGTCGCGTCGGCCCGGGAAAGGCCGAGAATCGTCCGTGCAATCCCAGATCCGTCGGCAAATGTCAAACTGGTGCTTTCATCGGGGAGAAGCGCAAGGGCCGCCCTGGGAGTCCCGTTCGAGTTGGAAAAGGACATTCCGGGAGATCCATTGCTGAGGACCGAGAGGCTCATGCGAGTTCGCCCCTGTCGATCCAGAATCGTCATCCTCGAGTTTCCGCCATCGTCAACGGCCCACCTTCCTCTGATGACCCCTTCCACATCCCGCAGCACGAAAACCTCCGCTGAGACCGTGCGCATGGAAACCTCATCACCATTCACCGACAAGAAATGGGGAGTGAAAGCTGCGACTGCAGCCAGGAGGAGGGCAATAAGGATGCCGACTCCAAACAACCGCTCCCTTGAGCGGACTTTCTCAGAATGCCTTTCTAGAGAGACCAGGCGTTGGCGGAGTCTCTCCTCCTCCAGTCCTCTCATCCGGTCCGTGTCCGAGGGCATGCCTTTTTCTTCAGTCATTATCTCTCTCAGCGGTTGGATGAAATGGAGGTTATTCCGGCCTGGATTTCTTCCTCCATGACGAGGAAGTAGCCCTGGGCAGCTCGGTGAAGCATGGCTGGATCGAGGGACGGTGCTCCCCCCTCGTAGGTGCAGATCGATCGGATATGGTGAAGGATGTCCCGGGGATGGCACCCTCGGGGCTTGATGCCATGGGGCTCGAAGAACCGCCGGTAGAGGAGATCTACCGCTTCCGGTTCATATTCGATGCCCACCTGCTCACAGTTCATTTTGAAAATCTTGGCAAAAGCCTCTCGTTCTGGGCTCCGGACCTCGACCTTGAATTGAATCCGCCTGAGGAACGCTTCGTCCAGGAGGTTCCTTGGGTTGAGGTTCGTGGCAAAGATGAGGATGCAATCGAAGGGGACTTTGAATTTTGCACCCGTATCCAGGGTTAGATTGTCCCATCCCATCTCCAAAGGCACGATCCAGCGGTTCAGCAGCTCGGCAGGCGTCATTCGCTGCCGTCCAAAGTCGTCGATGATGAGGACACCCCCCGCCGCTTTCACCTGAAAGGGCGCCCGATAAATCTTCGAAAACTCGCTGAGCTGGAGATCGAGTTGCTCCATGGTCAGCTCGCCGCCTACAAACACGGTTGGGCGTTTCACCCGTCTGAACCGTCGGTCGGAGGTGTAGCTTCTTCGAACCAGGGCTCTCTCCTCCTCCGGCTCATCACCGGGATTCTCCACCCTCATATGGTACATAGGGTCGAAAATCACGATGATGTGACCGTCCACGATGATGGAATAAGGCAGATAGATCTCCGATGAGATCAGAGAGCCCAAACGTTCGGAGATTGCCGTCTTTCCATTCCCTGGCGCCCCGTGGAGGAAGATCGATGCACCCGAGTTCACAGCTGGACCGAGGGCGTTGGTAACCTCATCGGAAAGGACCAGGTCGCTGAAGGCCTGCTCCAAAAGCTCGCGAGAAACCCTGGTGTTTTTTACCGACTGGGCATTGACCCACTCTCTGAATTGGGGAAGGGGGACAGGAGCGGGGCCAACGTAACGGCTCGCCGCCAACGCGGACTGAGCTCTGTTTCGACCCTCGTCCGTCAACTCGTACTCGTAACCAGCCCTGCTATGGCCCGAGGTTCCGAGCACTTCCACGAAGTGCCGTTGGGTGAGTGCCAGAAGAATGTCATCCAGAATTACGAAGGGAAGGCAAATCGCATCAGCCAGCTGATCTCCCAAATGGGACCCACGTTGGTACAATACCTTCAGGAGCAGGTCTGAGACCTGCGACTCCGACAGTCCGGTATCCTCTAATACCCTTGGTGCCTTGGGGGCCGGCCCATTCCCGCCCTCGCCGAGGCCCACACCCTGAGTTGAGTTCTGTTCTGTAGAATTCATCCGGTGTTCCTTCCGCTCTCCCTTGAAGACGACAAGCCACCTCTTTGGGCATCGGAGAGGACAGAAATGGAATAAGGAGCCGGTTCAGTCCATGTCAGCTCATCGCCGACCCTGGTGCCGGAGGTTTCGATGGTGCCGACGGGAACCTCCAGGACGTACGCAGCTCCCGAAACCCTCCTTGGTTTCTTCCATGGCCGAAGGGATCGGATCAACCCAAGGACCCTCCCCTTTCCGTCCAGAAAGACAACATCCAGATCGAAAGACATTCCCATCGTGTGGATGCCACTGCAGTCGACCAGGAGGATCCCTTCACCTGGCTTCGGTTCGGGCCGCCCCAGATATCCCCGGAGGCGACTCCACCAGGTTGACGCCAGGTTCACCCTCAAACCCAACAGGGTATTCCGAGTCCGATTCGTGATCCGCACGCTGTTCTATCCCAAGAGGGAGAGGGTGGTGAAGATCCTGATCATGGCCGGGCCGAGGATGACCACGAACATTGCCGGGAAGATGCACAAAGCCAGTGGAAACACCATCTTGATCGTGGTTTTCGCGGCAGCTTCCTCGGCTCGCTGCTGCCTTTTTGTCCTCATTGTGTCAGCGTGGGTCCGCAGTGAATCAGCAATGGAGGTCCCGAACCGTTCAGTTTGCACGAGCATGGTTGCCAGGGAGCGAATGTCAGCCAGGCCGGTTCGGTCGGCGAAAGCCACCAGTGCCTGGTCTCTGGGCGTCCCCGCCCTGATCTCCAGGTTCATCTGGGAGATTTCCGTGGTCAGCAGCTCACTGGCATGCCGAATCTCTGTTGCGACGCGTTGGAAGGCCTGGTTTAGGGCGAGGCCAGCTTCCACACAGATCACGAGGAGGTCCACGGCATCTGGAAGCACCTTCTGGATCTCCCGCTGGCGCCTCCTGATCCGACTATTCACCAGTAGGCTGGGCACAAACCACCCCACGGCCCCCCCCCAGATGCCGAGGAAGATGGCCATGGTTCCGGTACCGCCCAAGGTGAGCCCGAAGGCGACCAAATAGAAGTACAAAACCCCGGCGGCTCCAACCCGGGCACCGAGGAATACGGACAAAGCGGTCGTTTGGCGGTAGCCTGCAACTATGAGCTTTTGTCGGGTGCTATGGAAGCTTCGTTGAGGACTCTCGATCCTTTGCCCCAGTTGGCCGAGGATCTCTGTGACCCACCCCCGAGTCCGGCCTCGGCGAGCCGCCGCGTCTCGGGAGAAGGGCTCTTCCAGACCGAGTTCAATCAAACGGGATCTGGAAGGACGGGTCTGGGCCGGAAGAAGGTGAGCGATGGCAAGCACCATCAAACCCACCGACAAACCAAGGCCTGTGACGATCAGATAAACCACGAGTCAAGTCCCGTCAAAAGTCGATGTTAATGATCTTCCTGATCCAAAAGACGCCCATGATCTGAAGGGCCACCGCCGTGCCCAGCATGATCTGCCCTACGAGCTCTTCGAAGAGCAAAGAGACGTATTCCGGGTCGAAGAAGAAAACCCCCAAACCTACCACGATGGGGAGGGTCGCTAGGACATACCCGGTCATCCGGCCCTGGGCCGTATACACGCGGAGCTGCCTTCGGAGGTAGAAGCGCTTCCGAATCACGGTGGCGAGGTTCTCGAGGATCTCCGCCAGATTCCCGCCGACCTCCCTTTGGACAAGGACGGCGATAGCAAAAATCCGGACGTCGACCATGTTGGTTCGATCCACCATGCCCAGGAGCGCCTCCTCAAAGGGGATCCCGAAGCGTTGTTCTTCGAAGACCCTCTGGAACTCCGCCGCCACTTCGGGTGGGCCCTCGTCCCCAACCATCTGGATCCCGGAAGAGAGCGGATGTCCGGCCCTGATCGCCCTGGTAAGGAGGTCGATGGCTTCCGGAAACTCCTCTTCGAACTGCTTGAACCGCTTGTTTCTCCTCGCAACCGCGAAGAGATAGGGGACCAACGACCCAAAGGCCACTGCAAGGAAGGCGACGAGGAGGGACCCGGTAAGCACCCCGGCCACAGCTCCAAACGTAAACCCGACACCAATTGTGAGAATCAGAAACGTGCCGGCGCTCAGCTCCAGCCGGGCTTGCTCCAGGAGAGTGTCGAAACCGCGAAGCCCAGGGAGTTGGTGGGTAAGGGCCGTGAGAAAGCTCTCGGAGTCTTTGTCCGGCCGAACCAGGTCGTGAAGGTCTCCCGCCTTGGCCTTTCGGACCCGTCCTGAGAGAACGGGCTCGAGCCGCTTGTTTACCTGCCTCCGACGCAGCCACTCCCGTGCGCTCTCCACAGTGAGAGCGATCGATAGTGTCCCGAAAACCCCAGCGAGAAAAACCAAGAGGGCAGTGACCCAGAGATCAGCCATTATGTCCCCCTCCCCTTACTCCAGGGGCGACCTTTTCCCGCCATCTTCTTCCCGAGGTCGATAAAGACGGAATTGTCCAGATCCACTCCTCGAGCCTTCAGAGTATCGGCGAACTTCGGCCTGACTCCCGTGGGTTTGAACCGGCCGAGGACCTCCCCTGTGGGGCCGATCCCCTCCCGGTCGAACACGAAGATGTCCTGCATGGCGATCACGTCGCCTTCCGCGCCAGTTATCTCCGAGATTGAGACGATCTTCCGCGTTCCGTCGGAGAGGCGAGATATTTGAATGACCATGTCCATCCCACCCACGATCTGCTGTCTCACAGCCCGGTCGGGAAGGTTCAGGTTGGCCATTGCCACCATGGTGCCAAGGCGGTTGAGAGAATCCCTGGGAGAGTTGGCATGGAGGGTCGTGAGGCTCCCGTCGTGGCCCGTGTTCATCGCCTGAAGCATATCAACTGCTTCTGGCCCTCGGACCTCCCCGACAATGATCCTGTCCGGCCGCATGCGAAGGGAGTTGATGACCAACGACCTGACCGTGATTTCCCCTTTTCCTTCTACGTTCGGGGGCCGGGCCTCGAGGCGGACTACGTGGGGTTGGTTGAGCTGAAGCTCAGCGGAGTCTTCAATCGTGACGATCCGCTCGTCGGAAGGGATCTCGGAGGACAACACGTTGAGAAGCGTGGTTTTTCCCGCACCTGTACCCCCGGAGATCAGCACGTTCAGGCGGGCCTTCACCCCGCCAAGGAGCAACTCCAACATCGGCTCGGTCAGGGTTTCTTTGACCAGGAGGTCCTCACCCGAGAGAACATCGAGCTTGAATCGCCGGATGGAGACGTGGGGACCATCCACGGCGAGGGGTGGAATGATGGCATTCACACGGGAGTTGTCCGGAAGCCTGGCATCGACCATCGGGGAGGAGTCGTCGATCCGACGTCCCACTCCCGACACGATTCGATCGATGACCTGCAGTAAATGCCGGTCGTTTTGGAACCTTATGTCGGTCCTGAAGAGCTTCCCGTGACGCTCGACCCAGATATCCCGGTAGGTGTTGACCAGAATATCCGACACCTCTGCATCCTTCATCAGGGGCTCCAGGGGACCCAGCCCGAAGATCTCATCGAGGATCTCCTCCACCAACCGCTCACGTTCATTGAGGTTCAGAGCGACCTGTGAACGCTCGGCGTGCAGGAGATCTTGTGTGACTTCACGGATCGTGTTTTTCGCCTCATCTCGGCTCACCGTTTCCAGGTTCGCTAAATTCAGTCTCTCCAACAACTTTCGATGAATGCTAGCCTTGAGATCGGTGGTCACCAGAGGGGTCCCTCGGGAAGATGCGGCGAGCTTCGCAGTGTCGGCCCCAGAAGATCCCCGCCCTTGCTTCGCCTCCATCACGTTTTCTCCTTCCCGCTCCCCTGAGCGGTCTTAGGGGACCGGGAAAACCGGCTGAACAGGCCCTTCCGCGGCGTGGCCAGCTTGTCCACCCCAGCGATCTCGCTTCCCAGCTTCAACAGGGCTCGTGCGAGACGTGAGCGGCCGGACTGAACCTCAGGCCGACCCAGGTTGATGCTCTGGAGCACCCGGACATCGTCCTTCTCCAGCACGGCGGACAACCGCTCACCCAGGCCATCCTCGACATCCCCCTGAGATAACCCGAGATTCTCCCGATACTGATTCAGCACCACCTTGGGCGGGGCTTTGCCGTTCATCCTGCCGTAGAGGTCTAGAGCTTGCTTCAGATTCCGAAGGCTCGAGAGCTCGGGTGTCACCACCAAAATCCGTTCGTCGGACCCCTGAAGTAGGACCAGAAGCCCCTCGGAAAGGGAATTACCTCCGTCGATCACGACATAGTCGAAGTGCTGCCTGCACAGTACGAGGAGACCATGGAAATCGTCCGCTGAGGGAGGCGCCATCCCGGTAGGACCCATGGGAGAGGCCAACATGTGAACGCCAGACTCATGAGAATCAAGGAAGGACCGAGTTCTGGATCACGTCCAGATAGCTGTATCTCGGCTGCAACCCCATGGCCACAGCCGCCGTCCCGAGGGAGGGGGCGGGATCGAGGATCAGGATTTCCTTTTTCGTGAGCGTTCGAAGGGCGACGGCCAGGTTGGTCGCCAATGTGGTAACGCCCGTGCCCCCTTTGGCGCTGAAGACGGTGATGACCTTGCCCGGAGTAAGTGGTGAATCCGTGGCGGTGGGCCTTGCCCTCTTGCGAATCCTTACAAAGGCCTCGGAAGTCTCCTGAGCGGAGAAAGGCCGGGGAAGAAACTCGCTTGCTCCCGCCCTCATGACCGATAGAAGCCCCTCAGCGGAGAGTGCCGGACCCGCAACTACGAGGGGCACATCAGGGGCTTCCTGAGCCAGGGCCTGAATGCTCCCGACTCCGGAGGGACTCTCGCCAAGATCCAAGAAGATCACCCGAGGCCCGGCGGAAAGAACCTTGTCCATGTCTTCCCTACTCAACTCGCCACCAGGAGTTTGTAGGTCGACCACCAAACGGGCCTGGACCTCCGACTGGCGAACCAGCCCCAGAACGGTATGGCGAAAGCCCTCATCAGCGGAAATCAGGGCACAGTCGAGCAAGGCGGTACTCCGTGTTTCAAGTGACAGGTAGTCTCTCAGCTCACCGGCAGACCACTAACCAACCAGGGGCTTTCAGGAGCCGCCGGTCCCACCGGTCGGTCTCGTCGCCCCTCCCGATCGTTCTTCTATCCATCTCCGGATGTGGGCATCCCAGTCCCAGTCCTCGGTTTCACCCGTTGGCACAGGCGGGGCCGGCAGGTTGTTGGGATCCAGTATGTGGGGCGTTACCAGAACCAAAAGCTCGGTTCTCTCCTGCCGAGCAGCCTCCGATCGGAAGAAGAACCCTAGAATCGGGATATCTCCCAGGATCGGGATCTTGTCCACGTCCTTTGACATTGTGCTGTCGAGAAGTCCACCGATGGCAAGTGTTTGTCCAGGACGGAGCTCGACATCGGTCTCGACTTTTCTGGAGAGTATGCTCGGAATATTGAAGCCCGAAATAGTGAGGCCGTTGGCAAAATCCAGGGAAGAAACCTCCGGAGCCACATGAAGCCTGATATTGCCCGAGTTGGTGATGTTCGGGATGAAATCGAGCTTGATCCCGAACTCCCGCCACTGGATTGTCACTGCATTCGTCGCTCCACCTCCGACGTTACCGCCTTGGACCGACGGGAAGGGAAACTCACCCCCTGCGAGGAACGAGGCCTCCTCTCCCTCCCGAGTCACGAGGTTGGGTTGGGCCAGACTCCGAAACTCTCCGGTGTTCTTCAAAGCTCGGATGACGGCGTCCAACTGGGCGCCATCCCCTTCCACCAAGAGGGTGACAAAGCCCTCCGAGACCGTTTCGATCATGTGGGTGTCATCCGATCCGAATGCGTCGCCCAGCTTGTCGGGATTCAGAATACGAATCAGGTCCCCCCCAACCTCCCTGACTGCGGACTTCGCTATCTCGGCGAACTCCACATGGAGGAGAATCTGATTCGGGGTAGGCGCCACCACGTTGTTCACGGCTGGGATCCCCTGGAGAGCGGCTAGCTCCATGGCTCTCTGGACGATAGCCTCATCCCGCACCTCACCGGAGAACACAACAGCCGAACCCGTGCTGGTCACGCTCAGCCCCGCGCCGGGAAACAGGTCATCAATCTGCCGTTGAAGGGAAGCGATGTCTGCCGTGACTTCGATCGTATACATCCGGGCGGGTCCCGTCTGGCCCCACACGATGAGGCTGGTGGATCCGATACCGACTGCGTTGATCAACAGGGTATTGGGCGGGATAATAAACGGAAAGGCGATGGACTCATCGCCGCTCGCCATCCGAGTAATGCTGTCAGGACGTTGTAGGATCGCCGTTTGGCCTCGGGAGATGGTGATCGTTTGCTCAGCTGCGGTCTGGATAAGGTCCTGGGCCTCCAGAAGACTGGGCAAACCTAGGAGGGCCAAGGAAAAGAAGAGGCCTCCGAGGGTGGGCCCCTGGAAAAGTGCCATCCGCTGTCCCTGGGAATTCCGCTGTAACTTGGTCATGGGACGGACCTATCTCCTTCTGGAGGGTTCAAGAGTTGACCTAGTAATGGATCAGGCTTCGGACGCCGCTCCGGTAGACCTCGATAGTACTTTCCTCGGCGGTCAACGAAGTCGACACTGACCGTGCAGCGGAGCGACGGGTACCCCCAACTCCAGCAAAGAGCAGGGATTGTCTCTGACCAGGCGTTTCGATGGATTCGAGGTCGAGGGTGTGCCTCAGCGCCATTCGGATCGTGCCTGTGCTTTGAGCCAGGGTCAGGGTCTCGGCTTGCTCGGGTGTAACCAGGACGGTGACGACAGAAACAGGGATCGCCTCACCCTCCTCTGTCTCCTGGATCGAAACCCCCGAGGCAAGGGCCTGGATGTTTTGGAGAATGATCTTGCTGATTGGTTCAGTCCCGCCAGGCGGAGTCATGATGAGGATCACATCCACCTTGGTCTGAGGAGTCACGAAGCCAGCCACACCAATGATGTCGTCCACTCTGACGCTTACGGCCCTCATCCCTGGCTCGATCAGGGGAATGATGCCTCGAAGGCCGGAGTCTGCCAGATTCGTGGCGAGAATGGGGGCATTGGTTTGCACGGGCACGATCAGGGCCTCCCCAACCAGCTCCTCTGTCGTGCTCGCGAAACCGGTGGGCATGGCCCCGGCAGGCCACTCAACGACCCTCAGGTCCTCCTCGACCAAAACCGTGCCGAGCGGAAGGTCCTGACTGGCCAGAATCACTGGAACCGTCTCCCCATCGTCGGAGGCCACTATCGCCGCTGGCCGGTCGTCGAGGTACTGGAGGGCGGCGTATCCGGCACCGAGGCCGGAAATGATGGCCAGGGCCAAAATCAACAGCATGCGCATATTC
>JBDHGR010000067.1:0-15376 GCA_039589815.1 Gemmatimonadota bacterium
GGCCTCCCGGAACAACCCGTCGGGAAGGTGGCGGTGGCCATCGCGGCCTCGAACCCACAGAGGGTCTTCGCCATGTTCGAGACCGGTGACGGCATTCCCTGGGATGGCGAACCCACGGAGAACGGACAGTTGTGGCGGTCGGAAAACGGGGGCAGGAGCTGGGCTCTCATTACCCGGAATCGAAACGCCATGGGGAGGCCACACTACTACTCGAGGATCGCGGTGAACCCCGATGACGAAAACGAGGCCTACTTCCTCACGGCCTCCTTCGCCGTGTCCCTGGATGGGGGGAGTACCCTCCGAACGGTAAGCCGTGGCAATGCTCCCGGAGGTGACCACCACGACATGTGGATCGATCCAACCGACGGCGACCGGATGATCGTGGCTCACGACCAGGGCCTCTCCATCTCTATCAACCGGGGCAAGACCTGGTTCAAGCAACGTCTCACCAATGCGCAGATGTACCATGTCACGGTGGATAACATGATTCCCTACAACGTTCTGGGTAACAAACAGGACGAGCCCACCTACAGGGGACCCAGCAACGGCCGTACGGGCAGGGGCATAGCCCGGGGGATGTGGCACCATGTGGGGGGCGGTGAGAGCGGCTGGGCGACGCCGGATCCAGTCGACCCAAATATTGTGTGGTCCTCGGCCTCAGGGTCCGGAATGGTGGGGGGGATTGTCGTACGGTATGAGGAAGATCGGCGCCAGTATCGTCAGGTGGAGGTATGGCCAGAGCAGAGCCGGGGGGCCGCATCAGGCGTCCGGTTTCGCTTCGTATGGGATGCCCCCCTTCATATTTCCCCCCACGACCACAATACAGTGTATGTGGGAAGCCAACACATACATCGCACGCGAAATGGCGGGCAGAGTTGGGAAGTCATCAGCCCCGATCTCACCCTGAACGATCGGAGTCGCATGGGGCCCTCAGGCGGCCTCACCGGCGACAACATCGGTGTTGAGTATGCCGGGGTCGTATTCGGAATTGCCGAATCCCCCGTTGAAGAGGGCCTCATCTGGGCCGGCACAAATGACGGACTGGTCCATCTCACGAGAGATGGCGGGGCCACCTGGACCAACGTGACGGAAAACGTACCTGGCCTTCCGGAGTGGATCGCGGTTCGGAGCATCGCCCCGTCCCGGTACGCAGCAGGCACCGCTTATATGGCGGCCGATGGCCATCAGGTGGACATCCGAGATCCCCACGTCTATCGGACCAGAGACTACGGCCAGAGTTGGGAGGAGATAACGGACGGAATCTCTGACGGCATGCTCAGCTACACCAAGGTCATTGCCGAGGACCCGGTGCGGCCGGGGCTGCTCTACCTGGGAACTGAGAACGCCATCTACGTATCCTTCGATGACGGCGACCACTGGCAGCCCCTTCAGATTGATCTTCCCCATGCCCCGGTGTCGGGGATCGTCATTCAGGAGCACTTCAACGACCTTGTCATCTCCACCTATGGCAGGGGTTTCTGGATCCTGGATGACCTGACCCCGCTTCAAGGGCTCACGCCGGAGGTGATGGCCTCCCCGGCCCATCTCTTCGAGCCCCGGGCGGCTTACCGCTTCCGGACAATCACCCGCCCGTCCTCCACCTACGACGATCCTACCACCGGGGAGGACCCGGAGTACGGGGCGTCAATCAACTACTGGTTGTCCGAGCCATCCGACTCGGCGCCCTTCCTGGCGATTCATGACGAATCCGGGACATTGGTCCGGACCCTGACCGGTTCGAACCGGGCTGGTGTGAACCGCCTCCATTGGGACCTGAGGGACGAGTTGAGCTCGGAGGCAAGGCTCTTCACTCCGCCCAGGTATGCGGAGCACATAGCAGTGGGGCCCGAGGGCCGTTCGGCACCGGGTGCGGGCCGGGTGAACGTCCTCCAACCCCCTGGTACCTACACGGTGACCCTAACCGTTTCCGGGGTGGAGTACACCCAGGCACTTGAGGTCAGGAAGGACCCGAACTCAGCCGGCAGCGAAGCAGATATCGCCGAGCAGGTGAGGTTCCTCCGCTCCGTAAAGGAGGATCTGGAAACGGCAGTAGAGGCCGTGAACCGGATGGAGGCACTGAGGGTCCAGCTCCAAACACTGGCACGATTCTCCGACGATGATGAGGTGTCGGAAGCCGCAAAGGAGCTCGAGGAGCAGTTGGTTGAGCTAGAGATGAACCTCGTGGACCTTCGTCAAACCGGCCAGGGACAGGACGGGGTCCGGTTCGAGGCCAAACTCATCGCCAAGCTGGCCTACCTGACAGGAGGCTTGTCCCAAAGTGATTTCCGGCCCACGGATCAGGAGCTCGAGGTGCAGGGGGTCCTGCATCGGGCGCTGACCGATGAGATCGCGGCCTTCCAGACCTTCCTTCAGGAAGACCTGGGTGGGTTGAATGCCCTTCTCCTCGAGAAGGGGGTGCCCATCCTGGGTGGAGGTGGGGGGTAGGCCCCACCTCACCCCGGTCGGGGCATCAGGACACCCCGACCATAGATACGGCGATGAGCAGAACTGCCTTGGTAGCGTCCAGGGCACTCCCTGCTTCGGCCCATTCGGAGGGGGTGCCAAGAGCACCCCCTCCTGTTCCAAGCCATCCCAGTAGGACCTCCGTGGGACAAAGCGGCCTCCCTTAGAAGAGGCCCACCACCTTCCCGCTCTCAGGATCGACGTCGATGCGACGGTAGGCCGCGTCGGACGCCGTTGTCTTGAACGGGGAGCGTCCAGCCCTTCGGGCGTCCCTTGAGGCCGGGCTCGTGCGACAGGCTCAAGTGGGTTTTGACCATACAAACGCCCATTTGGCTGAGCTCGGCGTCGGCTTCCACCGTTTTGATCTTCTGTTCGGCGGTCGGTGAGTACGTGACCCCATCGGCTCCGTACACCTCGGTGGCGATCTTCTCGATCTTGGTTTTGAGGGTGTCCGAGTCGGGATAGAGGAACTTGAAGTCGGGTTTGTCCTCGCAGGCTTCCACGACGACGTTTGCGAAATCCTCCGCCCCTTCTCCACCCAGCTCCCAGTGCTTGGAGACGGCGAAGCGGGCGCCGGCGGCCTCGGCGGCCTTCCGCACCACATCGACCTCATCGTCGGAGTCGGTATAGAAATGGTTGAGGCAGACCACCGGGTTCACCCCAGCCTTTCGGACGGTCTCGATGTGGGCGATGAGGTTTTCGATGCCCTTCTCGACGAGGGCAGGGTGGGATTCGGTGTATGCTGCATCGAGGGGCCGGCCAGGGAAGACAGCGGGGCCGCCACCGTGCATCTTGAGCGCCCTGATGGTGGCCACGATCACTGAAACGCTCGGGGTCAAGCCACTGAACCGGCACTTCAGGTTCCAGAATTTTTCGAAGCCGATGTCGGCGCCGAATCCGCTCTCGGTAATGTGGTAGTCGGCGAGCTTCAGCCCCACCTTGTCGGCGATGATGGAGGATTGTCCGATGGCGATGTTGGCGAAGGGCCCGGCATGCACCAATGTCGGTTGACCCTCGATGGTCTGAAGCAGGTTCGGGTTGATGGCCCGGGCCATGAGGGCTGTCATGGCCCCGCCGACCTCCAGGTCCCCGGTCGTCACTTCATTGCCCTGCTTGTCCCAAGCCACCACGATCTTGTTCATCCGCTCCCGCATGTCGGCCAAGCTGGTAGCGACAGCTAGGATGGCCATGACTTCCGAGGAGACGGTGATCTGAAAACCGCTCTTCATCATGAAGCCGTCCATCTTCCCGCCGATGCCGATAACGATGTCCCGCAGGGCTTGGGCGCAGAAGTCCATGGACCAGCTGATGTTCATGTTCCGCGGATTGATGTCCAGGCGCCTCAGGGACTTCTTTTCCAGGATATCATCGCCGTAGTTGAACTCGTGCTGCATACGGCTGGTTGCCGCAACCATGGCCAGGTTATGGGCGTTGTTGATGGCGTCGATATCGCCCGTGAGCCCCAGGCTGAAGTCCGTGAGGGGGATGCACTGGGCAAGCCCGCCGCCGGCTGCAGATCCCTTGATGTTGAACGTAGGCCCGCTGGAAGGCTGACGAATTGCCGCGATGACGCTTTTTCCAAGCCGGCCCATGCCCTGGGTCAGGCCCATGGTCGTAGTGGACTTTCCTTCCCCCAGAGGTGTCGGCGTGACTGCCGTGACCTCGACGTACTTTCCGTCTGGCTTGTCCTTCAGACGCTCGAGGATGTTCAGGTAATCGAGCTTCGCCACGTAATGGCCGTAGGGCAGGAGTTCCATCTTCTCCAAACCCAGCTCGTCACCGAGCTCGTACACGGTCTTCATGTCAGCTTCAGCGGCCTCGGCGATCTGCCAATCGGCCATCTTTGTCGGGTCGAGTTTCGCCATGGTTCTATCGTTTCCCCGTTTGGAGTAACTGGGTGGTCTCGTCGTAGGTATCCGTGTTGCCTGCGGACGCTCGCTTCACAGGCAAGAAACAGTCCATGAGGGTATGAGCCGAGGTGGGATCAGACAAGGGAGAAAGATGCCGGATGAGAGAGATTAAGGTACAAGGCTGTTCCCGTCCTTGGCACACGTTTTTGTCCCCCTCCTGGCAAATATTGAAGGGGTTGAATCCCATTGGATCAGAGTTTATTGAGGAGGAAGAAGTCGGCGTGAGCCCGATGACCAGAAGGGCGAGTAGTTTCGTTGACAGTCGACTTGACGAAGGGAGGAGGAAATGGTGTCCCTTCCCCTCAAACGAATCAGTAGGATGCGGACCCGTTCAGGTTGTTGCCCGGGCGGCGCAACTTCAGGATATCGACTCCCCGCACTCGGTGGGTTTCCTCGACCGTGTAGCCTCTGCGCAGGAGCAGTTGGTCCCGCAGCACGCCGAACTCGTTATCCCAGTATCGGTTGTGCACGAGGTAGACCTGTCGGCCCGGCAAATCTCTGGGGATCTGCTCAATGGAAACGAAATCCAGGACCGTCACGGGCCCGTCACCCGACAGGCGAGCGTCGTAATAAGGCAGGACGTCCAGTTGTGCGGTACTGAGAATGAGGGCGGACCCATCCGCCTTATCGAGCTCCTCTGAAAGGTAAGAAGTGGCTGCCCGCCAATCGGGATTCTGTTTGGATACGGTCCCCCGATCGGTTTCAGCGTAGTGTTTTGACAGGCTGAAACCCACGAAAAGGAGCACCAGGAACGACATCAAGTAACGTGGACCGCGGTGGCGAAGGAGAAAAACTCCATGCGCAAGGAGGATGAAAAAGAAGGGCATTATGAGAAGAAGACTGCGTTCAACGTACGTCTGATCCAAACCGAAAGAACCCAATAGAAGTAGGAGGACCGGTACGCAGAAGAGGAGCGCGATGAGGAGGATGGCGGAATCCTGCCGGGATCGCTCTTCGGTGCGGATCGCCCCGTAGACGCCGGAAAAAAAGAGCATGGCCAGGAATAGCTGACACAGGGCCATGAATGGATGTGCAGAAAAAACCCCGACTCCTTCATCCCAGGGAACCATCCAAATCGTGTTTCCCGAAGGGAACCAGTTGAAGAGCAGCCCCCAGAACTCGAGGAGATCGAGCTGACGCATATAATCCTGACCGGTCAGGATTTCTCCGAAAGCGAGCTTCAGGGCCAGGTAGAGCGCCAACGCCCACAGGACGAGAACGTTGATGCGAAAGATTCTCCGGGTGAAATCGGTCTGCCGAGCCAGGCAATAGCCGGTGATCACGGCCAGCATTACGACCGCGTAGTAGTGCATGAACGCCATCGAAACGGCGCAGAGGCCATAGACCAGCACAAGAGGTCCCTTGGGCCCCTCGGGTCGGCCGCGAAATAAGGAGTAAACCGCGAGGAGGGTCACCGCCATGATCAGGGAGTACGACCTGGCCTCCTGTGAGTACCATATGTGTGTCGGAGACAATGCGAGGAGAAGCGCCGCACCGAGACCGACTCTCGTGCTAAAAAGAAACTTGGCGAGAAAAAAGGTTAACGCGATCGTGGCCAACCCGCTGATGAGCGCCGGCAGGCGGATAGAGATCTCGCCGTCTCCGAACAGCTGGATCCAGAGGGTCATCAAGAACGAATAGAGGGGCGGATGCGGATCCCAGAGGATGGTAGCCAAGAATGGGATGACCCCC
Organism: Gemmatimonadota bacterium; assembly: GCA_039589815.1. Taxonomy (GTDB): domain Bacteria; phylum Gemmatimonadota; class Gemmatimonadetes; order Longimicrobiales; family Gaopeijiaceae; genus JABDNZ01. The sequence continues at coordinate 6,066 of JBDHGR010000067.1, forward strand.
CCAAGCCGTTCCTTGGTCGACCAGAGTTCGTCGTACCAGAGGCTCTCCGTCAATCGGGGTAACCGGAGGATGAGAGCCAGGCCGAGGATCAGGATGAGGGCCAGGATTGCGGGATCCCGGACCTTTCCGGCAATGCGCCCGCTTAGGGTCGGTTCTTTCCCTATTGTTGCTTTGCTGGGAGGCCTCGGGGGTTCCCGTACCGCGTTCAAAACCGGAGCCTCTTGAAGATACTCTCAGGCACGACCCGGACGATCAGCATGATCCAACGCCAATACCAGGGAAGGAAATACACGTCCCTCTTTCCATGAAGGGTTCGGAGGATCCCTGCAGCAATCTGTTCGGGTTTCGCCCAGATCAATCCCTTTTTCAAATGCCGCGTCATGGGAGTATCTACGAAACCGGCCTTGATCGTGATCACCCGTACTCCCTCAGGGTGAAGCCGGCTTCTCAACCCTTGAAGAAAGAGTGTCAGGGCCCCTTTCGCTGATCCGTAGATGTAGTTGCTTCCTCTCCCGCGTTCCCCGGCAACGGACGAAATGACCAGGAGCGTCCCATCCCCCTCTCCTCGGAACCGTTCCGAAAGCCGGGTAAGGAGGGAGAAGACGCTCAGAGCGTTGGTCTCAAAGGCTCTGAGCGTCAGCGGATAGGAGCTCTGACAGGCTTCCTGATCGGGTAGGACTCCGTGGGCGATGATGGCCAAGTCCACCGCTCCACCGAGGGCCCCATATGCCTTCTCTATAATGGCATCGTGATTCGCGAAGTCCAACACATCGAGGACTTCGGCCTGAACGTCGACTGCGCCGCGAAGCGCCAGGTCATCCCGGACAGAAGAGAGCTTTCCGGCGTCCCGGGCGGTGAGAAAGAGCTGGTCGCCCTCTTGTGCCAACAGCTTGGCGGTTTCCTGGGCGATGGCCGAGGTCGCCCCCACGATCAAAGTTCTTCTTCTCTTCACGGTGTCTTCGGTTGGTGTTGGGTGGACGTCACCCGTCTCCAGAAACTCGAAGAAAACGCCGGATCCATGAACGGCTTGAGCTCAGCCCATCGGGGAAAGAAAGACTGGAAACTCCCCGCCGACATACGGGCATCCTTGGAAGGATTCACCGCTCCTCCGGAAGTCTCGGTTATCTCGTCGAGGCTGTCGAGCAAGTCCAGGGTTGACCCACCACCATGGGGAAAGTCGAGGGCCAGGGTGATTCCGGGTCGGGGAAATGAGAGTAGTCCAGGCGAAGGGACGTCTCCGAAGCGTTTTAACACTGCCAGAAAGGAGCCCGTGCCCGACCTGGCGATTTGGCCCAGGATCCCTTCCATTGCGGCCTCGGAAACATCGGGCGGTAGCACGCATTGGTACTGCAGGAACCCGCGGGGGCCGTAAATCCGGTTCCATCTCCGTATGGCGTCCAGGGGGTAGAAGAAAGGCCCGACTGGAACCCTTTTTGGGCTTCGCCGGGGCAGAGGTTTTCGATAATAGAGGGAATTGAAAACCCTGAGGCTGAGTCGGTTAACGAGAGAGAAGGGTGGTGTAAGCGGGACTCCGATTCGGCCAGTTTTCCCGTACTCGAATCGCCCCTCCTCAGAGCTGGCGTGGTTCCCCCGAAAAAAGAGGCCCCGGCCCAGGGCCGAGCCCTTTGCCAGGCAGTCGACCCAGGCCACGGTGTACTCGTGGGATTCGTCGGATTCGTCGGCCAGAGCAAAGAACTCTCTCAACCCGCCAAATCGGATGACCTCTTGGTCAATAAAGGACGAGCTTACGGACTTGAGCTTGATTTCGGCCCAGGTGATCATCCCGGTCAGTCCCAGCCCACCAATGGTAGCCCGGTACCACTCGGAGTTCTCCTCGGGGGAGCAAACGAGACGTGTCCCGTCTGACCGGAGTAGCTCGAACCGGGGCACGTGGTATCCGAACGTTCCTGCCCGGTGGTGGTTTTTCCCATGAACATCATTGGCGATTGCGCCTCCAACGGTGACGAATTGGGTTCCGGGCGTCACCGGGAGGAACCAACCACGTTGGAGGGCGAATTCCAGAATCTCCGAAAGGAGCACCCCTGCCTCGCATCGGAGCGTGCCTGTCTGAGGATCGAATCGGATCAGGCGGTTCAGTCCCCGACATTCGATCAGGACGCCGCCCTCGTTCAAGCAGACGTCGCCGTAGCTCCTGCCGTTTCCGAAGGGTAAGTAGGTCCTCCCATCCCCTCGGCTCAGGGGTAGCTCGCTTGAACGCCAGGAGTATCGAACGGTCTCCTGGGAATGGCGGGGGAATCGTCCCCAGGATTCGGGAGATCTGGGGGTCATCTCAGATCGCCAACCAGAAGAGAGCACCTCCCAAGAGGATCAACCCTTGGCTTCGTCGGTCTCCGAGGAGAAAAACCAGCGGGTCATCGTGCATCTCCCCTCGATGGGCCATTAACCAGACTCGAGTCAACATGTAAAGGAGGAGGGGGCAAAGGACCCAGATGATCTCCGGTCTGGAATAAAGAGACCCTACGGCGTCGCTGTTGATATAGAGCGCCAGTACCAACACGGACGCGAAGGCGCTCGCGCTGCCGAACTGGGCGAGCGGTTCCAGGTCAACCGCACGGTATCCACGGCCCGCCAAGCGACCTCCTCCGAGGTCGACCAACCCTGCCAGCTCTGCGTATCGCTTCACCAGGGCAAGGCTCAGGAAGAGGAACACGGAAAAAGCGAGCAGCCAGAAAGACAGCGGAGTACCTGTTGCGGCTCCTCCACCGACGATCCTCAGCGTGTAAAGGCCCGCCAGGACCAAAACGTCGATCATGGCTGCGCGCTTGAGGCGCAAGGAATAGGCCACCGTGAGGGAGAAATAGAGAACCAAGATCCCCAGGAATCGGGAAGGTAAGAAGGTGGCGATCGCCAAAGAGGTCAAGAGCAGCACGGGAATCAACCGGATGGCGGCCGACTTGGAAAATTCCCCTGATGCGAGGGGCCGACGTTTCTTGGTTGGGTGTTGCCTATCCGCTTTTACGTCAACGATATCGTTCAGGAGATAGGCGCTCGAGGCGCAGAAGGAGAATGAAAAAAACGCCAGTGTGGCATGGCTCCATGCGGTTAAGTCGGTCAGGCGGTGGGCAAGCACTGGAGCGACGAACACCAGCAGATTCTTCAACCACTGCTGCAGGCGCATGGCCCGAAGGTAAACGCCCAGGTCAGTGTGGCTGCTCTCCGCAGGCGTTCCCCGTCCATCCTCAGGGGCTCCCGACATGTGCCGTTATTCCTTTCTGCGAGAGAAGCCGGAGGAACCCGAACTCACCTGGGCCCCTTCGCAACCGACAACTGTTTCTGCATGGTCCACGTGAGGGCCAGAAAGAGGACCAAAGAGTAAAAGAACACCGCGTCCCAGCCGAGAATAGTGCCGAGTTCACCGTCGAGCACATTTGCACGCACCTGTAACCTCGGCGCCGTGCTCAGCAGCCAGATCAACACTGCCAACCAGCGGAAGGTGCCAGTCTTTTCGAGAGATGCACTGCCCTCCCAGACTACCGAGAGGGGGATCAGCAGGAAAGGGAAATAGTAGATCCACCCAAACGGGGATACGAGAAGCATAATGACGGCGCAGCCGGAGAAAGCGAGATCATCCATGAGCCTCTTTCGGTCACTCGCGGCTTCCCGCCTCGCCATGACAAAGAGTAGGCCGATACCGAAAACACTGAGCGCCTTTCCTAGGATCGAGGATATCCAGGGAGCATGGATCAAAGGGTGATTGCCAGGCTCACCGAACACCCTCGCGAGAAAGCCGATGAACGACGCGTTCCAGGTGGAGCTGTACCAATCAACCTTGGTCAACACGTCCAGGTATTGAAAGAGAGATTCGGGACCAGCAATGACGGCCGAGATCGCCGTGAGAACCACCCACGACACTGAGAATGAGATCGCGCCCCGCCACTCCCGTCGGGCGACGAAAAACAAGAAATACGCGCCGAAGAAGAGCTTGATGGCTGCCAGACCACCGAGGAGGGCCCCGGCCAAAGCCAGATCCCCCTTTCTCCAGGCCAGCCAGGCCAGCACCAGGAAAGGGAAAGGCACGAGGGCCCATTGACCAATGGCCAGGCCGACATGGGTGGGAAAGTAGAAGACGAGAAGGCTAGCCATGGCCAAACCGGCGGTAGCCTTGTCCGTCCAGAGGCCAGAACCGGCTCCCACGAGAACTGCCGCGAAGAGACCGAATGCAAGGGAGATGATGGACCAAATCAGATAGGCGGTCCCGGTTTCCAGTAAGGCGATGGGAGAGATGAGTACGGTTTGAAGGGGCGGGTTCAGGTTTGGGAGAAAATCCCTCGCTTCTCCCGTCGTCATGGAAGCAGAGCCCGGACCCCCAGCATCGGGGGGTGGATCGTAGATCCCCTTTCCATCCCAGAGATTAACCGCGGCCTCATGGAATACGACGAAGTCGGTTTCCGCAGGCTTATCCAACCGAAACTTCACCGTGGCAGAATGGATCGCACTGCCGACGAGGATTGTCACTGCCAAGCCGACGTGGACGGCCGCGCGCAGTAGTGCTTTCCAGTCAAAAGAGAAAGAAGAGGGGAGAGGGTTCATTTTTTCCCGGGATCGATGGGGGATTCGCGCCGGTCGTCGCCGATTCCTACGTCGGATAGGGTTCGTGCGGAAAGACTCGTCGGCGGATGCCCCGGAATATGTCTCGCCCCAACCTAGCAATTGGGATTGGGGTTCGACAGCGGGTGCTGGGCTTCTGAGTTTCGGACGGCCTGAAGTGTCGTGATCGGTGGCTCTTCGGGCTACCTTGAACACTACGTTTCGCATGTCCCCGGAACGGGAAGAACATGGTTGAGGCCGCCTCAAGATACCCGATTCCAGCCCGCCCTCACCGGGTGGAGGAAGTCATCCGAAGGAGCCGTTTCATCACGGCAGCGTCCCACGCCCCAGACCCCGAGACGGCCCGTTCTTTCATAGCCGGGATTAAGGACGAATATCCGGACGCCACCCACCACTGTTGGGCCTTCGTGGCAGGTCCACCCGGGAGCACAGCGGCCATAGGAATGAGTGATGACGGTGAGCCTCACGGCACGGCCGGTCGCCCGATGCTCACAGCCCTGCTTCACGGGGGCGTGGGAGAGATTGTTGCGGTTTGCGTCAGGTACTATGGCGGCACCAACCTGGGGACGGGTGGTCTTTCACGGGCCTACTCGGGAGGCGTGAAGCTTCTGCTGGACTCACTCGTCACAAAGGAGCGGATTGAACGCGCCGCTTTTAAGGTGGTGGTGGACTATAGCTTGGTCGCCGCAATTCAAAGGCTCTGGGGGGATCTCGAGGCGGAGGTCGAATCAGAGGACTACCTGGAGAGGGTTGAGTATCGTGTGAGAATCCCCCGGGAGCACGCCGAGGCTTTCTCAGAGACTGTGGCCGGGGTGACGAAGGGCAAAGGCACCGTCACACGGCTTTGAATCCCGAGTGTGCCGACGTTTCAAGGACCGGTGAGGGCCGCCCCGACCTCGGCCCCTCCTTGCCGCGGCGGCATCAATTCCCCATATGAAGCCTGGTAAAGAAGCGGGTTTTCGCCTTGTTCAGGTTGATGACCTATCGAACCTCCTCCCCATCGGGAGCCCGATCATGTCAAAGCGTTCTCTCTTTCTCCTCCTCGCCTTCCTCAGTGTCTTCTCCCTGGCCATCGAACAGGCGGAAGCGCAATACACGCCCTGGCACTACTGGACATTGTTGGAGCCCGCCGTCATGGATGAGATTATCGGCGAAGCCTCCGGTGAGACCGCCTACAACACCATCATGGAGACCGGCGGATACAATAAGAACCGGCTCTCCGACGAATTCGGGGACGGGACTTTCTACGAAGCCCAATACATATACGACAAACTCCTGGAGTACGGATTGCCGGGGGCCGATCTGGTCCGGTTTCCCGGTAGCGAGGCATGGGACGGGATCAAGGGGGAGCTCTGGGAAGTCTCGCCCATCCGGCAGAAGTTGGCATCCTACAATGACATGACTGCGATGTTGGCCAATGGCAGCCAGGACACCGACGTGACGGCGCCCCTCATCTGGGTGGGGAGGGGAACCGCAGAGGAGTTGGATCGACTCGACGTGGCTGGGAAAATCGTCGTGACGGAAGGTTCCATGGGCGGCGTCCACCAGGCTGCGTGTATCGAGCGGGGCGCCCACGGCGTAGTGAACATCGCCAATGGACGTCCCAACTTCGATCCCATCCAGATTCCCTGGAGTGGGATTCGGAGCCGGGGAGGGGGTGGGGCCCAGGCGAAGTTCGGCTTTTTCATACCCCCACGGGAGGCCGAGGTCCTGAAGCGCCGACTCCTGGCGGGAGAAGAAATCACCGTCCAAGCCCAGGTGGAGTCCACCACTCACCCCTATGATCTCCAAGATCCGGTGGCTCACATCCCGGGCACCGATCCGAATGCTCAGGAGGTGATTCTCTCGGCCCACCTCTTCGAGGGATACGTCAAGCAAGGGGCCAACGACAACAAGTCCGGGAGTGCAGGGATCCTGGAGGTCGCGCGGGTTCTCCACACCCTCATCGCCGAGGGTCGAATCCCGCAGCCGAAGCGGACCATCCGTTTCCTCTGGGGCCCAGAGTTCTCCGGGACCGGTCCCTGGGTTCGTGAGAACCGGGACATTATGGAAAAGACCGTGGCCAACATCAACATGGACATGGTCGGAGAGTGGCTGACGCTGAACAAGGCCTACATGAGGCTCATGCGGACCACCTATGGCCAACCCCACTACGTCAACGACGTGATGGAGAACTACTACCGGTACGTTGGAGAAGCCAACAACGAGCGCATCCAAAACCGGAGCGGATTCTATAAGGTCCCCAGGAGGATCATGGCCCCCACCGGAGCGGATGAACCCTTCTACTTCAGCATCGAAACCCACTACGGGGCCTCGGACCACATGGTCTTCAACGACTGGGGAGTCCAGGTGCCCGGCGTGATGATGATCGTATGGCCGGACCAGTGGTATCACACCTCTGGCGATCGGATCGATAAAGTTGATCCGACGCAGATGAAGCGGGTGGCTGTCATCGGAGCCGCCGCCGCCTATACCATCGCCAGCGCCGATGACGACATGGCCATTCGCCTTGCCGGGGAGATCGCAAGCAACGGCACGCGGCGTCTTGGCCATCAGTTCATCATTGCCCAGGAGTTCCTGAACGGAGCTACGGTCGAGAACCTTGCCGACCAGTACCGGCTTGCCCGGGCCCATGTCGCCGGCACCGCCATGGCTGAGAAGGAAACTGTGCAGAGTGTCCTCGAGTTGGCTGAAGACCAGGGGAAGGTCAGCGCCTATGTGGAGGACATGCAGGTTGCCATAGATGCCATTGGCGAGGCTCACCTGCAGGCCCTGGAAACCCACATGGAGGCGGCCGCAGCTCGCCTTGGTGCCCGGCCGGTCCAGCTACGGCAGACCGACCTCGAGCGACAGGCCAGCCGCATGGTACCTCGCCAGACGGCCCTCGTGAAAAGGGACGGGTATGGAGGTACTCGGCAACACATTCAGGCCGTTCCCGAGGAAGTCCGCAACCAGTTTCCCTCCCAGGGGGTGAGCACCAGCGAGCTTCAGCACCTCATTGATGGCCGGCATAGCGCACTGGACATCAAGATCATGCTGGATGCCCAGGCACAGAGGCTCACCGACCTGCAGGCCGTCATCAATTACCTGGAGGTTCTGAAAGCCGCCGGGTTAGTCGAAATGTAGGGTCTGGATCTGCCGGTTGGGCTTCATGCGGTCTCTCCTGGGGCCCCGAGTGGTTCACCACTCGGGGCCCCTCTGAACTGACTGGGAGGCAGGGTTCCTCGCCCTCCCTCCCAGGTTTGGACTCAACGAAAGAGAACCATTCGTAGGTCACCGACCTCCGGACTGCTCCCGCTCGTTGTTGATCTCCCAGACGTCGGCAGCGGTCCGCTCGTCGCCAAGGAGGTGTTTGGCGAAGTACTCCGCCTGCATCCAGAACCAGTAGTTGCCCATGTTTCCGTAGCCGTGGCGTGCGCCAGGGAATACGAACATATCGAAACGCTTGTTGGCCTGGATGAGGGCCTGGGCCATCCGGAAAGTGCCGGCATGGTGGACGTTGTTGTCCACGTCCCCTGTGGTCAGGAGAAGATTTCCCTTCAGGTTGCCGGCCAACTCCGAGTTCTTGTCGATATCGTACTCGAAGCTCACCTCCCCTTCACTGTCCGTCACTTCTTTGACGCCGTCGTGTTTCTCGGACCAGTTCAGGTTGTACACGTCATTGTTGTGATTCCCAGACGACGACACGGCCACCTTGAAGAAGTCGGGATACACCAGCATGGCTGCCGTGGACATGAAACCGCCGCCCGAATGGCCGTAAATCCCTACCCTGGTGATGTCGATGAACTTATGGCGGTCGGCAAGCTGCTCAATGCCGACCTTCTTGTCGGCTAGTCCGTAATCCCGGAGATTCCCGTACCCGTAGTTATGGTACCACTTGGAGCGGGAAGGACTCCCTCCCCGGTTACCGATGGTGATTACGATCATGCCCATCTGGGCCAGGGCCACCGTTGTCGAGGGTCCTGAAAAAGCCTTGGCTACAGACTCCTGCTGCGGGCCCGGGTAAACATAGGCCACGATGGGGTACTTTTTGTTTGGATCGAAGTCGAACGGCTTGTACATGACCCCGTAGATGTCCGTCACCCCGTCTGCGGCTTTCACTTTGAAGGGCTCCGGTAGCTGAAACCCCGCCGATTCCAGGAGTGAGATGTCTGCCGTCTCGAGGTCCATGACCTTCTGGCCGCCGGAGTCGAAGAGGGCGGAAACAGGCACCGTGTTCACCCGGGAGAACGTGTCCACGAAGTATCGGTTGCCACGGTTGATGGACGAGCGATGGCTGAAGTCTCCGGGATTGAGGAGGGTCAATCCGGTTCCGTCCAGACCCACGCGGTAAAAGTGCTCGTAGTACGGATCTTCCCCTTCTTCACGAGCGTTGCCCCGGAGGAAAACAACTCCCCGGGCCTCATCGACTCCCGAAATCCCGCTCACATGCCAGGGACCTTCGGTGAGGCGGCCCTTCACGGTTCCGTCGGCCCCGTACCGGTAGAGGTGAGCCCAACCATCCCGCTCAGACCACCAGATGAGGTCGCCATTCTCCAGACGACGGGGGGATTGGCTCTCCACGTATGTGTTGAGCCGCTCTTCAATGACCGCACGCACCTCGCCGGTGGCAGGATCGGCTACCATCACGTCCACCCGGTGTTGATCCCGGCTCCGACGGTAGAAGTAGAGTTCATTGGAATTCGGGGAGAGCCATCTCCGGATGGAGGGTTCCCTGTCCTCACCACTTCGGACCGCATATC
>JBDHGR010000068.1:0-30196 GCA_039589815.1 Gemmatimonadota bacterium
CGGAATCCCGACGATGCCTTGGCGACCCTTTACGACTTCGAGCCCATCCAGTTCTGCGGCGGGATCGTCTGTCCCCTCAACACGCTCGATGCAGCCCTGGCCCTGACCACCGCCGATAATCTCGGGACAGAGACCCCCGAGGATGGGTACGGGAGCCCCCGCCCCGAAACCATGGAAGCCACCCTCGGAATGAAGGTCCAGAAGTACGGGCGCACCACCGGGCACACGGTGGGCCGGGTCACAGGGATCAACGCAGTGATCGACGTGAGTTACCGGACCGGATCCGCTCGTTTCGAGGGTCAGATCATCGTCACCGATGGCACCTTCAGCACCGGAGGGGATTCAGGATCCCTGATCGTTTCGAAGGGCCTTCTGGCAGGAGATCGCCGGCCCGTAGGCCTTCTCTTCGCTGGTAGCTCCACAAATACCATCGCCAACCCTATCGACCTTGTCCTGGACCGATTTGGGGTCAGAGTGGATGGGGGCTGATCTTGGACCCGAAGCTGGTAGCCGCCCAACGAAAACTCACATCCCGGGTCATGGGGCGCCCTGGTGTCACGGGCACCGCCATTGGTGAACGTGGTGGAAAACCCTGCCTGAAGGTCTACGTCAGCGAACGGGACGCCGGGAAAACCCTGCCCAGGACCATCGATGGCTTTCGGGTCGTAATCGAGGTGTCGGGAGTGTTCAGGCGACTGTAGGCTCTGGGGCCCAGCGAATCCCAGACCCGACCTTCAGCTTCCAGAGGTTATTTGACCCTGGGCTCTTCGATTCCAGGCCTGTTGAAGGGCTAGCCGGGGACCTCCGTTTATTCACGGCCTTTTGAAGGGCTAGCCGGGGACCTCCGCCTATTCACTGCCAGGAAAACGGAGGCCCAGATCCGAGAACCGACGGAAGTCTCCTGGGTTCGCCGTGGCGAGAGGCACTCCACCAACGATTGCGGTTGCAGCCACCAGGCAGTCCTGGAAACTTCCCCGCCTCCGGCCTGAGGCGTTGAAGAGCCGGGCCGCTTCTCGGGCTTCTTCTCTTCCCAGGGGGACCAAGTTGCGGACTAGCCGCTGGGCCAGAGCCTCCAAAGCATCGTCCACGGGACCGCACAGGAATTCCCCCCACACCACGGCGGAAGCCCCCAACCTCTCCCCCTGCCCAAGCCAGGCGCGGAGTTGTTCATCCTCGGGGGACCCTGGTACCAAGGAACGAATGAGGTAGCTAGTGTCCAGCTGAATCATGGAAAAGGGTTCAGGGTCTGCTGGACCGGCGTTCTGCCCGAACGGCCCGGATCCACTTTTCGGCGACTTCCTCCTTCAATCCCATGCCCTTCTGGAGGGCGTCCAAAGCTTCGAGGGCCTCTACGGATGGATCGACTCCCTCCTCCCGGGAGGCACTCGCGACCGCACGTCGGAGCGCCTCCGATTTTGAGACCTCCCATCGGGCGGCGAGGCGCTCGAGAGTCTGGGCCGTTTCCGGGTCCAGGGCAAAAGTAGAGCGTATCGTCATGCGAGCCATATCAGAAGGTATGACCATACCATACTCCTGTCCAGAAGACTCCAGCCGGCTCCGGGGCCATGGTCGGGTCCAGAGAGGTTCTGATAAGGAGAATGAAGGAGGTGGAAGGGCGCCGGAATGGGGTGTTAGGCCCCTCTCACAGCCCAACCACCCCATCCGAAGCCATCTGATCGACCTCCCCGGGTTCGTAACCGAGGAGACCCTCCAGCACCTCCCTTGTATGGGCTCCCAACGCTGGAGCCGCATCAAGGGGGATCTCCGGGGCCGCCGACAGGTGGGGGACGCTCCGGGCAAACGTGTAGTGCCCAACCTCCGGATCATCCACTTCAGCAAGCATGCCCCGCACCCTGAAGTGGTCGTCGGCGAACACGTCTTCCGCCGTATACACGGGGCCGGTTGGCATCCCGGCAGCGTTGAAGGCGTCCACCACCTCGGCTCGGGTCTTGTCCGCCATCCACTCCTCCAGGATGGGTTGCAGGAAATCGGCGTTGGCTGCCCTGCTCGTGCCCGATGCGCCCCGGGGGTCGTCGATGAGGTCCGGGCGCCCCACGGTGGTGGCCAGCCGAGCCCAGATTCCGTCGTCGGGGACGTTCAGAGCCACGTATCCGTCGGAACACCTGAAGGCCCCCCGTGGCCAGAGGTGCTCGAGCTTTCCTCGTTCCGGCGCCTTTCCCGATACCGAATAGAGCGCCACCATGCGTTCGTTCAGCGCGAGCATGTTGTCCAAAAGGGATATGTCGACCAGCTGACCTTTTCCTGTTCGTTCCCGCATGAACAGGGCCTGCATGATCCCGAAGGCACCCACCATCCCGGAGTACACATCGGCGAGGCCGTAGAGGGTGAAGGTGGGGGGGCGATCTTCGAAGCCGATAAGGTCCATGACACCGCTCATGGCCTCGGCGACGATATCGAATGCCGGCCTCTGTGCATAGTCACTCTCGTATCCCGGCAGACGCCCAAACCCGGAGATCATGGCGTAGATGATCCGCGGATTCAGTTCCTTCAATCCTTCATACCCGATGCCGATCTTGTCCATGGCCCCCGGGCGGAGGTTTTCCACCACTACGTCTGATACCTCGGCGAGCCGGTGCAGCACTTCACGACCGGAATCTGCTCGAACGTTCAACGCCAGGCTTTTTTTGTTCCTGTTATAGGCCATGTACCCGCCGGCCTTCTTGCAGCCGTCCTTTTGGGCGAAAGGAGGGATTCCCCGCCGGGGGTCTCCAGGTCCCGGGCGCTCGATCTTGATCACCTCGGCGCCTGCGTCAGCCAGGAGCATGGTGCAGTATGGGCCCGCCATGTACTGCTCCAGGCCGATAACCCGGACACCTGCAAGGGGGCGGACGGTTTGATCATTCATGCGTGTCTCTCCAGGGGATGTATACCCAATCGCGGAAGAATGCACTCCGGATCGAAAAACCGGAAGGTGCCAGCCCGAATGGGCTAACCAAGCTCGTTCCCGCGCCGGACCCCCTGACCACGACCCTTCCTGACCTCGTCCTTTCCCGCCATTGCGCATCCCGGATTTCCAGGTAATTTCTCCGGCCTCAGAATAGACTACCGACTGCCGATCGTTCTGTCGTCGACTAAAGTGGAGGTAAATCATGGATAGTCGATTCCTCTGGGCCGATGCCGATGGTTTTCTGGGTTCCCTGGTGATCCAACAGGAAGATCTCGCAGGATTGACCCTTCAAACGATGCCGGGGTGGGACGGGCACGACGAAGACGAGGATTGGGAGGACGACGAAGACGAGGATTGGGACGACGACGACGATGAGGACTGGGAGGACGAAGAAGAAGAGGACGAAGAAGATGACGACTGGGCCGATGATGACGATGAGGATTGGGACGCCTGACGGCCGGAGGTAGTCATGTCACGGAGTGTAGCCTTCCTCACCCTTTTCTTGTCTGCACTCCTTCTTGTCGCGTGGCCTTTGATCGGCGACGAATCTGTCCGGGCCCAATCCATTCCCCAGCAATGGCAAGCCTCTCCCCACGCCGGCTCCATGGATGCCCCTGCGGAGCGGGACCGGATGAACTCTCCCGGATGCGCTCGCTGTCACACCGCCCAGGGGTATCAACACGAGGTGCTCGGCGGGTTGGAGTCGGCCGCTCCTTATCCCGAAGCGCTCGGCCTCACCTGTGTGTCCTGCCACATGGAGGGCGACGGGGCAGGACGGATGGGTCCGTTGAGGGCTGAAACCACCCGGGATGCTTGCCGAGGATGCCATGACGAGTTGGTGACCAACCAGCCCGACGATCTCTCGTGGTGCTCTCAATGGGGGATCTTCGAAGGGGAAGGGGGAGCCGGAGGGACCGAGGGAACTCCCGTCATCTCAACCCATACCCGTATCGAGAATGGCTGTGTCGCTTGCCACATGGCGCCCGCAGGTGATGGCGTCGATCCCTCGCTTGTTGGTGGCCACACCTTCCGCGTGAAAACGAAGGGCGACCTACCCCCCGCCTTCAACTCCGGACCCTGCCTTTCGTGCCACAAGCTGATGACCGTGGACGACCTGACCAGAAGCCAGGATCAGGTCCAGGAGCTCTTGAGCGGTCTGGGGGGCCTGCTTCCCCAGCGGCCGGACCCGGAGACTCCCGGCGGCACGGTCCCGCGCTTCCCTGCCGACCCATCCCTGACCGAGGTGGAGGCCAGAGGCTCCTACAATTATTGGTTGGTGGAGAAGGATGGCAGCTTGGGGGTCCACAACCCCGACTACACCCGGGAGCTCATCGAGAAGACCATCGAGGAGCTGAAGGGTAGGGAAGGGCCCGTTCTACCCGAACCAGAGCTCGGGACCCAGATCGATCATGTCATCTGGGCCGTGCCGGACCTTGACCGAGGCGTGGATCTTTTCAAGGAGATGAGCGGGGTTACCCCGGTCGTCGGGGGGGTGCACCCGGGGCGGGGTACGAGAAACTCCTTGGTTTCAGCTGGGGAGAATACCTACGTGGAGATCATTGCGCCGGATCCTGGGCAGATGCCCCTGGATCCGGAAACCACCCCGGTCCAGGCCTTCGCGCACCAGATCTCGACAATGAGTGGACCTGAGGTGGACATGTTCGCTTTTTCCGCCCCGGATCTGGAGGCAATAAAAGAGAAGGCCAAAGGTCTGGGGCTGGAGGTCGTGGGCCCATCACCGGGGCAGAGGATGACCCCCGAGGGCGTCTTGATTCGATGGAGTCACGTCGATTTCATCGGGCACGACTTCGGTCAGTTCCTCCCCTTCGCTCTCGACTGGCTGGACTCGCCCCACCCATCCACCACCTCTCCCAAGGGCGCCCTGATCGAGGGAATCACCGTCGAACACCCGCAGGCCGAAGAACTGGGCAGGCTCTATGAGGGTCTCGGGATTCCGGCCGAAGTGGTAGAAGCCGAAAAGCCACGGATCGTCGTTCGTATGAGGTCGGAGCTCGGGGCTTTCGAGTTGACCAGTGGGGAGAGCCTCCTGGCGTACTATGCTGCCAGGAGTACCCAGAACATCAAGTAAACCCCATCCATCGCCCGCGGCTCGTGGGCATGATCCCTGCACGATGGAGGGTGGCTTTTCATCGGCAGAGACCAAAAATGGACCAAGAATCCAACATCCGGGCCCGGCACCGGGGGCTTGTCATCGGGACTGGCGAGCACTTCCGATGGCTCTATGGCATCGCGAAGTGGGTGTTGCTTTTGAATCTACTGGACGGGGTCTTCACCCTGATCTGGGTGGAGTATTTCGGGGCGGGGGAGAAGAACATCATGATGAGCGACCTGGTGCATTCCAGTGCCGTGATGTTCATGCTCGTGAAAATCACCTTGGTATCGTTGGGTATCCTCTTTTTGTGGCGCAACCGCAACAATTCTCTAGCCGTCATCGCCCTGTTTTTCGCTTTTTTCACCTACTACCTGGTTCTGCTGTTCCACCTCCAGTATTCCTCCATGGTCTTCCTTTAAGCCTGGGTACCCCTGGCCTGGGCCCCGAAGGTTTTTCCAGGAACATCTGGCGAGCCAAGAGCACCCCCTTCTTCGTCCTGAATATCTCACCGATGGCTTTTTCCTTTTCTGCCACGGTCTGGCCCCTGTGGCGGCCAGGGAAGTTCACCAACCAGTCGGCGTCCCAGAGGATCTGGAACTCGAGGGTGTTCACGATCTCAGGGTCTCCGGCCGTGTGGTGGTTGGCCACGATGCCGCAGATGTGATCCACCTTCGCAGGAGATAACGAGTATTTGGTGAGAATCTCTCGGGCGATGGGGGGGCCTTCCACCTCCTGATACGGGCCGGCGCTGGATCCGTGGACCTCTCTCGCCTTCGGGATGCCGATGTCGTGCAGGATAGCTGAAGCTTCCACTACGGTTCGGTCGCCGCCCTCGTCCTCGGAGATGTCCATGGCGTGCTGATACACGGTCATGGTGTGGTCGACCATGCCCCTGGTCTCCGCGAACACGAGCTCCATGTCGGAGATAAGGTTCTGGGTCAACGTGGGAGTCTGGGAGCCTCGCGCTGCTGAGGATGCACAACCCCAGGTGGAAATGATCATGGGCGAGATCAGGAGCCAGACCATGGATCTTGGTTTCATGTCATCCGGAGCCGGGTCAGAGATTATTCCTTCGACTCGGTGATAGAACGGTCCACCAGCGCTTGCCGCAAGTGCGTTGCCTCATGCGGCAGCGTTCGTGGCACCAATCCCGATGTGATTTCCGGCTCGGGCCATTCCCACCTCGGCCATGGCTGCCAGTGTTTTTGGGAGACGCCTCGCAAAAGCCAATCGGAAGAAGAACGCCAGGATGGATTTGGGGAAGGGTTTGGGCTGGTAGTGAACCTCTGCGCGAACTCTCGTGCCGCCGGACTCCTCCTGGAGGATGTAATACAGCGTGGGCTCATCAACCGGGGCTTTGCTCAGGATGCGTTCCCCGTAAACCAGCTTGTCCGGGCCAAGGTTGCTGGTGACGGTCTCGAAGTCGATGAAGCTCCCGTCGATGACACACTGATGTCGAGTCCCCACCCGGTTCACCCGATCCTGGTCGTAGACCAGCTCATCAACTCCCCGATTCCAGAGTAGGCGCTGGTCGAAATTCGAGACCATTTCGAATGTCTCCCCAAGGGGGAGGGGGATGTGAACCTCTTGCGTGATCTGGAGATTGGGTTTTGCCGGCCTTGCAGGAGGCGGAGGCTCTGGAACGTTGGCTCGAAGAGCGCCAAGCGGAACGTGATGGTACTTAACCTCACCAAGGGTGTCGTACGTGGTGGCGCCAGGGATGAGCTTTGCCCAGGGAGGCAACCCTTCCCCTTCCGCCTTCAGAACCTCCGTCAAAAGCAGGTACTCGTTTTCGTCCACGTCGTTTTTCAAGAGCCGATGAGCCAGGATAACGTCTGCCCCATAAGGTTTTTCGAAGTCCTGGACCTTGATCGTCTCGATGGGCCCGCCGTGGGCCACCATCTTCAAGGACAGCCGGTGCGCGGTCCGACAGGCACCACAGGGACAAATGCGATCCCGCTCGTAACGCTTCAGTTGAGAGTGAAAGGCCTGGAAGGTAGTCTGCGCCTGGCCTATGATCTCCCGGAGGTCTGGGGTGCGGTTCCTGAGGAAGAAGACTACGGCATCGCCCTCGATTTCCGAGACCGTCATTCCGAGCCCGTCGGACTCAATGATGACTTCGAGGAGCTCGGAGATCACATGGGCGCTGTGACTGATCTCCGTCTCATTCACGAACTCGGTGAAGCCGCTGATGTCGGGAATGAAAAGGAATGAATCGGAATCCATGACTCCACGGGGGTTCGAGGGCACCGGGAGAGTAACCCCTGATACAGGGGACCGTTCCTGCCCTATGACCACCGAATCCCCACGGGTGGCCCTTTAGTTCCGGCCTTCAGTCCTGGAAGGGCCTTCTACAGCTCAAGGAAGCTCCACTCCTTCGAGAAGGGCACTCCCGAGAAACGGACCCCTCGTGAACCGGTTACCCGGAGGTTGTCGCTGGGGTTGATTCCGATTCCTAGCTCAGAATCGTACAAACCCGGTTCCATGCTGAAGGTCATATTCTCCTCCAGGGCCGTGTGATCGCCCAGGGAGATGAAGGGTGACTGGTGCCCCGCGAAGAACTGGCCCTGGCCGTGGCCGGGACGGTGGTAGATGAACTCTGCCATTCCGGCATCCACCTGATGGCGGTGGATCTTCGCCGCGATCTCCGAACACACGGCTCCCGCCTTCGACTCCTCCTCCTGGATCTGGACGGTTTCCGCCACGACCTCCCACATCCTCTCTTGCTCGGGGGTCCATGGTGCGATGAGATAGTTCCGATAACACTCCCCACCCAAGCCACCGATCGTGAGGTCGGTGTTCACATAAACCGTCTGTCCCCGTTGGACCTTCTGGTGAAAGAACTGATTGGGATGAGGGTAGGCGCTGGCGATGCCCGCCCGGACATAGTGGGACGTGACGTCGACGCCCACCGCGGAATGGGGCCGGCCATCCCTCTGGATGTCGTTCATGAGGAGCTCGATCCCAAAAGCCTGAAGGGCTTGCCCCAACTCGAAGTCCGTCAGGTCAGTGCCTCGCTCCAGGATGTAGTCCCGGGCGAAGGCATGAACTCGATCAAAGTAGTGATATGCCCGCTGGATCAGGGCCAGCTCTTCCGGAGTCTTCACCTGCTGCATACCCAGGCACTCGTCCTGGATGTTTACGAAGCGGGTCCCGGGAATCACCTTTCGCACGCTGGCTACCTGCCCCTCTGAAAGGGTCCAGTCGGTGCCGATGACTCCACCGGCCAGCCCTCGCCTCTTCAGCCCATCCAGCATCCACTCGAAGAGGTCCACCTGCGGCCCGGAAACAACCTGGCCCCGGTTCGGGAAACCGCCTTCCCCATGGGGATAACAGAAGTAGTACTCGTTCTCCGTGCACCACCAGGACTGAATGAGATCCCGGTCGAGCCCAGGTGAGTACCAGTACACGGTGTCTTCTTCATCCGACCGAAAGAGAGTCCAGGTGGAACGTTCACCGCTCCCCCGAAAGCACCCCGTGAAGTAGACCGCGTTCTGGTCGTTGGAGAGGAGAATCGCGGTGACCCCGCGGCTCGATACCCGGCTCTTCAGGGCCCGAGCCCGTGCCTGGTGCCACTCCAGGGGAAGGCGATCATACCCCATGGGGGCGGGGTCCACCTGGTTCGGGTCACGTCGGAGTAGGATTTCGGAGTTGCCCAGAATCGCGTCGAATGGTTTTCGACTCCCTGGGCCCTGTGCTCCTTCCTGGGGGGTGCAAGAAAGAGCCGTGGCTGCGGAACCGGCGGCAGCCAGGCCGGTTCCCATTGTGCGGATGAAATCACGGCGCGAGGAGCTCACGGAAACCTCCGGTGCGGAAGGGAAGGGGGGCGGCGGCGGTCAGATCTCATCAGAAGCCACTGGACCTCTCGAACGTGGTCTGGATGAGGACCCAGGTATCGGGATCCAGAGAAACCTCATGCGGCTCAACCTCGGCGCTCACCCGGAAACGCTGTCGTTTCTCGGTCATTTCCAGGACCTCGGTGCGGGGGCTCCCTGTGCCTCCACCATTGATTCCTATTTCCAGGTGCAGGCGGTAGGGGTCGCCGGACTGGATTTGGGTCAGCTCGATCTCGATCTGACCGGCTGCGGGATCATAGACCCAACTTCCCTCCAAAGCAGGTGAGGGAGTCCGGTGCAGCCATTGGTCGAAGAACCAGGACAACTCCTCTCCGGACACCTCCTCCATGACCCGGGTCAGATCTGCCGTGCTGGCGGTGCTATCCCGATAGCGGCGGTAGTACTCCCGGATGCCGGCCCAGAAGTTCTCTGTTCCGATCTCCCAGCGTAGCATATGAAGGATCCAGGCGCCCTTCTGATACTGGAGTCCGCTCAGCACTTCCCCCATGTCGGAGAGATTGTCGTGAACGACGGTCTCCGTAGGGTCCCTTGCTTCCCCGGCCCACACGGATTCACGGCTCCGCTGCAGGCCGGCCACGAAGGCGTCCCGGCCCCGGTAGTGCTCGGTGGAGAGGAGGGTGAGGTACGTGGCGAACCCCTCGCTGAGCCAAACGTCGTCCCAATCGCTCTCCGTAACGGAGTCGCCGAACCACTGGTGAGCGATCTCGTGGGTGACAAGGCCCGTGGCAGGTTCCATGGTGACGGATCGGGCACCATAGAAGATCACGCTAGCGTGCTCCATCCCGCCGCCCATGCCCGCGGCTTCCACGTTGGCCAGTTTTTCGTACGGATACGGGCCGATGGCCTCGCTGAAGAAAGTCATGGCCTCTCTTACCGGCACCTCAAAGGTGGCGATCCCGGCATCCCGGTCCTGGGGAAAGACCCAGGTCTGCAGCGGGATCCCGTTCACCGAGCCGAACTGCCGGGACGCGAAACGGGCCACCCCCAGGGCGTTCAGCCAGGACGGGATCGGGACGGACTGTTTCCAATGGGTCCGGCGTTGACCATCCTCCAGATCCGTCTCCTCCTGAAGGAGCCCGTTGGCCACCACCTGGTAGTGGTTGGGAGCCGTGACGATGAACTCACTGGTGGCTTTGTCGTACGGGTGATCGATCATGGGCAGCCACTGGCGGGCGCGGTGCGGCCAGTTGACGCTGAAGAAGGTCCGCTCGCCGTACCGGTTCGGGCCGATGTTCAGTCCCGCTGCCGGAACTCCGCCATAGGTCACGGTGAACCGGAGTAGCTCCTCCACCTCCGGGGCTTCTTCGAGGCTGATCCGGATGCGATCACCGTCATGGGTCCACCGGACCGGCCCGCCGTCGGCTGAGATCCCCGAGACCGTCATGCCCTTCCCATCATTGATGGTGGAGACCGACGCGAGATCCAGGGCCAGCTCGGTGACGCCCTCAAGACGGAACCGGAAGTAGACGTCCGCTTCCCCATCGATTCGGTCCGTGTCGTCCCGGAGGGTGATTCGAAACAAGTAGTGCTCAGCGTCGATCCCCGGCTGCCGGGGGTAGGTGTCCCTTGGCGGAGCCGAGCCCGTTGCGGCAGTGACCAGAGGAATCAGGAGGAGCAGAGAAAGGACTTTTGCTCGGGGGCGCATGGTCGGCACACTCTTTCCAGAGACTGAAGGCTTGATTCGGACACGGCGCCAAAAGTAATCCATCGGGCCTCCGGATGCTCCCGATCACCAAAACCGCTACCAACAGGCCCATATCGCGACGATCTTGGTAGCAGATTTGCTGTAAATACAGGCTTTTCTTAGCAGACCCTGCGACTCGTCTTCGGATGTTTCGCAGGGTTTCTGCATCTCAACAGGCACACACCTAGATAGTCGACGTATCCGTCACACAGGCTGGGAGGATTGTCTCAGGGTCTTTCAAACTCCCTCCCTCAGATAACCCTAGCTCCCCTCAAACAGAGCCGAACTCCCATCCAGAGAGCGTCAGGGAAACTGTCTGAGGCCGAGCCATAGAGTCGGTGGGGGTCGGGTAATCCTCAGGTAACTCCCTCTCGAATCCCTTGTCCCCCCATGCGGGGGGCATAGAGTGTCTTATTAAGTTTATCTCTGCCCATTCGTACAGAATGTGAATCGGATTCGACGTTGGGTTACCCAAGAGTTACCCACAAAAGAAACGACCCAGGCGTTTGGTTCACCTGGGCCGTCTCTTGTTTGCATGCCTTAAGATTGACTACAGAATCTCCTGCGTGCTCAGAATCTGAAAGCCGTCGAACAGGACCTTCCATTCCCCGGTGGCCCTGGTCCACAACTGCCTTCCTACCCACCGCTGCTCCAATCTGGTTCCCTCAGAGTTTGTCGCTGTGCTTACGTCGATCCTCTCAATGGCGACTGCATCGGGTCCGACCACAATCCCATTCACTTCACCCATTTCAGTGTGTCGGTCTTGGTACCGCTCCGACCATGAACTCTGCATCCGGTCTGCCATCTCAGATCGACGAGGGTAACTCGTGGAAGGATACTCAGCCCAATCGGAGTAGAAGCTGAGATAGGCCGCTGTGTCCTCCGCATCGAATGCGGCCATCATTTCCGCTGCTGCAGCTGTTGCAGAGGCGATAAGCTCCGCTTTTTCGGCATCGGTCATCTCAGCCGGTTGAGCCTGACAAGCAGAAAGCAAAACGAGTCCAACACCTGCTATGAGTCTTTTCATGAAGCCTCCAGGGTGGGTGGAGAGGTGGGATGTCGCGGCTGGACTAGTGCGTCTCTCGAAAACCAGGTCGTGTTCCCCTGCTGGGTTGTACCAGGTCCGGGTATCCCCGGAGATTTTCCCGACTCTATATCGAGTCCTTCAGGGTGATCAGAATGACTCCGTGTTTGGCGTCAGGGCCATACCGTTCAACCGCCTTTGTCCCCTTTATCACACTGACCTTCTCGATGTTTTTTGGATCGACGCCATCCAACTCGGGTTCTTCCTCAGACATACGCACCCCATTGATGAAGATCAGCGGCTCTCCCCCCAACAATCGAGTGCCGTGGATTCGCACGCCGGAACCCCCATCCGGTGCTGCTGGTTGGGCAGCGAGGACTTCCTCCAATGCTGGGCCAGTGATCTCAAACTCTTCTACATCCTCACAAGCGGTGAGTAGGACTCCCACTCCTAGAAAAATCCCGAAGACTGAGACTGTCGCTCTCATTTGATCTCCTCCTTGAGAAACTCCCAAATATCTAACCCTACCAACTATTCTCTGCAACAAAGACGCGACTCTGTGGATGCAGCATTTGCGCGGGGGTTGGTGGAGGGATTAGGCTTCCGCAGGATTGGTTACAGGGGTGATTCGATGGACCATGAAGCCCTGCCGGAAGGTCCGCCTGGAAAGGACCCCGTGCATATCAAACCCGAGGAGAATGTAACGCTTCGGGCGCTAGCGGTTTGTTTGGCGTTTGTCCTCGCTTCGCTGTGGCTCCTCCTGTCAGTTGGGCCTTCCGGCCTTCTCCAACAAATCCTTGGCATTCTGGCGTTGGCATTTTTCGGTTTCCTCACCGTCGTGCATCTCTTCAACCTAGCGAAGGGGAAACGCCTCGGAGGGTTGTTTGTGAATGGAAATGGGATTGACGTTCAGACCTCGTACTCTCCCATTGGTCGGGTGTTTTGGCACGAAATCAAGGCCGTTTACCCGGTGAGGCGCTCCTTCTTCCCTGGCTTTTCAAAAGATCTCCCTCTCATCGGCTTGGACGTAACCGACAGCTACGTTCGGAAGCAATCGGCGGGGAAGCGTTTCAACTTTTGGCTGAGCAGACACCTCTTCCGAGCCCCGGATATCCAGATTCCCTCCAAGAATCTGATCGCAACGCAGGAACGGATCCTCAGGGTGTTGCAGGACGGTTTAAGGCACCACGAACTCCGCTCCATCTCGGAGGCGAAGGAGTTGGAGTCGGGGTGAAAGAGCTAGAGGAGTAGCCCGAAGATGAAAAAGAGAGAGGTAGGGCTCTTGTTGTTGAGTGGAATCCTTTTTGGTGGTGCTGCATTCCTCGCCGAGCGCCAAGGGAAAACCCAGAGTGAGCTTCAAAAGGCTGAGGGGGAGTTTGAAAGTCTTAGATCTAATACCCAGATGGGCCAAATCGTATTGGCTCGGATGGCTGACTCACTATCGCCGGGGGACAGTGCTTACGATTCTATTGTGGAGCTGCTCGCCCATGACCAGGCCGCCGCAGAGCAACTCTCCGCCCTCACCATCCCGAACCTTCAGAGTAAGCTTCGATGGGAACGGATTGCCATGCGGGTGAGCGGAATCTGTGGTGGTCTCTTTTTGGTCCTCTTTTACCTGCAACGGGCACGTCAATCCAACCGCAGGACTGAATGATCCACGTTTGGATCCCCATCCTTGCCCCCACCATACCCACAACCCATGATTCCTCTTGGTGGCTGACTGGGTCGAAACGGGCTGTCCACTCTCACCGGAGCCATCAACGTGGCATCCAAGCTCTCGTTGTTCTTGGCTGAGTTGAAGCGGCGGAAAGTGTACTTCGTCGCCATCCTCCTCGTTCTGAGTTGTGGCGGTCCCGAGGTGCCAGCAGAACTTCCCCAGGCGATGGAGTGGCGGTTCGACGAACCGCAGCCGGATTGGCAGACGGTGACCCCTTGGGACCCACCCGTGGCAAGCGCAGAGGTATCCCGTACCGGCGACGCCCTCCGCTTGACCCTCACGGAGCGAACGCGAAGCCCCACCGGACACCCTGGGGGAGGGGTTTACACCGACCTCCCCGACCTGAACCTTGCGGATTGGGCCGAGGTGGTGATCCAAGTCCGAAGCGAGAACGAGGATTCATGGATCTATGCCGGTTTTAACCTACGGGAAGAATCGGGATCGAGGGACCTGTATGATAACTCTTCGGCCCTCCCCAACCCTTTCGTTTCCCACCCCTGGAGAAGGGTCGTGCCTGATGGAACGGTTCAGACCTACCGGATTCCAGTGGATTTGGTGACGTGGGGGAATTGGAATGAGTGGGAAGGTCCCTGGAAGCAGTTTGGCGTCTGGTTCAATGCCGACGAGCGTCTTGGCAGCTTCGACATCCTCTCGGTGAGCCTCGTTCCGAAGGCGGCAGCCCATCGTGTTGCGGAGTCAACAGTGGAGAAGTGCGCGGGGCTCGAGAGCCTGACTGCTGACGATCTTCCCAATCCTACTACAGTCATCACCTTTTCCCACGTGGATGCTGCCCAAACCGACGGGGAAGGCGATTGGGCCGCCTTACCGGAGCATTGCAGAATCCAGGGTAAGATGAACGAGCGGGTCGGCGTCAATGACCAGCCCTACGCCATCAAGTTTCGCATGCGCCTTCCCACGGAATGGAATGGCCGTTTCTTCTTCGAGGCAAAAGGGGCTGGCGGCCAGCTCGGTGGTGCCGTCGGAGCAGAAGGTTATCAAAGCGGTCTAGACCATGGTGGAGAGCGGCCCCTCAACACGGCTCTGAGCTTGGGGTACGCTGTGGTCACCCAGAACCGGGGACACGAATCGAGTATTAACACCGATTCCCTTTTGAATGGCCTCGGAACCATGGGCTTCGATCCGCAGGCCCGGCTTGACCATGGCTACAACGCCGCTGATGAGGTTACGCAGGCGGCCAAGGCTTTGGTTAAGGCCTACTACGGAAGGTTGCCGGACAGGTCCTATTTTTTCGGTGGTTCCAATGGCGGTCGCGAGGGGATGATGATGTCCCAGCGATTCCCGACTTATTACGACGGGATCATCGCCTTGAATCCAGGCATCAATTACCCCAAGGCGTACCTGGCAAATCCTTGGCAGACGCAGTCGCTTGCGGAGGTGGCGCGGGCAGCGGGATTGTACGACGAGCTAGGCCAACCGTTTCTGAACAAGACCTTCACGGACGACGATCTGGTGCTGGTGTCCGATGCCGTCTTGGAGAAGTGCGACACCCTGGATGGGCTGGCCGACGGTATCGTTGACAATTTCCCGGCCTGCACCACTGACCTGGTCGGTCCTCGACTTGCGGAACTGACCTGCAGCGGAATGAAGGAACCGGACTGCCTTTCGGGGCCCCAAGTAACGGCACTCTTAAGAGTCCAAGCCGGTCCGAGGAACTCGGAGGGGGAACCACTCTACGCCGACTGGCCCTGGGATGCAGGGATCGCGCAGGCCTGGCGGAGGAACAGGCTTGGACGATTCGACGCTGCTAGGACTACCCCTGAGGCGCCCAGGGTGGGGTTTACGGCTGCCGTATTTACTACGCCGCCCGTCCCCGTTGGCTCCTTCGGTTCCCATCCGATGCGCCATTATCTGACCTACAACTTCGATACCGATCCGCAGAAGATGTTCGCAACCACAGGGATCTATACCGAGTCAGCATGGGACTTCATGATGTCGAGTTCCACCGACCTCTCAGCATTCCGGGATCGAGGAGGAAAGCTGATCATCGTCTCTGGGGTGAGCGGTGCTGCTGTTTCGATAAACGACCTCATTGCCTGGTGGAATGAGGTCAACAGCATTAATGGCGGGACGGCCGGAGACTTCGTTCGACTGTTCACTATTCCGGGGATGGGCCACCGACGAGGGTACGGCACAGCGACTGATCGGTACGACGCCCTTTCGGCTATCGTTGACTGGGTGGAAAACGGCATCGCTCCAGACAGAATCATAGGGACGGCCAGAGTGAATACGCCCTGGCCCGATCGGACCCGGCCGCTCTGCCCTTATCCCCAGCAGGCGAGGTACAAGGGAGCAGGTAGCATCGAGGTGGCAGAGAACTTCGACTGTGTCGATGTGGTGAGGAACTGACCATGCCCTCTCCCTCCCTCCTCCAACGCCTGAAAGAGCGGAAGCTCGTGCAGTGGGCTCTCGCGTATTTAGCGGGGGCGTGGGTGTTCTACGAGGCGTTCTTGGCGGTGGGTGGTGTGTTCGGATGGCCGACCTGGATATTCCGCGTCGTCTTCGTTCTTCTCGGAACTGGGTTCCTCGCTGCCCTGGTAGTTGGTTGGCATCACGGAGAGCGGGGGAAGCAGCGCGTCTCCCCCATCGAGCTTGGTTCCCTTGGCGGGTTGGTGGTGATGGCCGTGGCTCTTTCTTGGTGGATCGGCGCCAGGGAAGAATTCGTCGGAGAGCTTAGCAAGACCGTCGAGCCTGCGCCGAACACCATTGCCGTGCTTCCCTGCGAAAACGTCGGAGGGGATGAAGCGAATGCGGCTTTCGTCGATGGCATCCACATCGACATCCTTTCTCACCTCTCCTCGATGGGAGAGATCACCCCCATCTCTCGCACTTCCGTGCTGGAGTATCGGGGCACGGTGGGGAACGTGCGGCGGATTGCAGAGGACCTGGGGGTAGCGACGGTGATGGAGTGTTCAGTGCAGCGGGGGAGTGGGAGAGTTTTGGTCGGCGCAAGACTCGTCGACGCCGAGACGGACGCTCAAATCTGGGCCAAGAGGTTTGACCAGGCGTTGACGGCTGAGAATGTCTTCGGAATCCAGGCCGAGGTCGCCTCGAGCATTTCGACGGCTCTGGCGACCGAACTTTCAAGTGAAGACTTAGCCCGTATCCGACGCCTCCCTACCGAAAACCTGGACGCCTACGAATACCTGGTCCGGGCCAAGCAGTACGTCAACGAACGCTTCGAACCTGAGCATGCTGTTCCTCTACTGGAGCAGGCCATCAACCTTGATCCCGACTTTGCGGCCGCTCACGCCTACCTGGGCTTCACCTATACGTCCCTCCATTGGATTGTGAATGTCACCAGATCGAAGAGGGTAGGACCGGAACCACCCGAGGCAAACTGTGATCGCGCGAAGCAGGCGATTGAAGCGGCTCGGGAGCTAAATCCAAGCTTCCAGGGGGTTCATACGGCAGAGGCGTGGTACCGATACCGTTGCTTTCTGGACTTTGAAGGAGCCTTGAGAGCCCTCGAAAAGGCTGGGGAGGTGAGCCCGAATAGCGTGGATATCCTCGAGCCCAAAGGGAACATTCTCCGCCGCCAAGGCCGTTTCCAGGAAGCCATCGAAACATTCCTTCGCGCAACCGAATTGGACCCGCATTATGCGGATCTGCACGTCCACCTGGTAGGAAGCTATGCGCTGGTCAGACAGTTTTCCGATGCGGGCCGGCATTTTGAGCGCTCCGTCTCCCTCCAACCAGACAATCCCGCCTACTACCAAGAGGGGGCATACGCATACATGCGGGCAGGGGATCTGCAAGCCGCTCGAGATGTCCTCTCACGGGCGGTTTCAGCGAACGCTTTGAACCCAGGCGTGGTATACCTCCGGGCGTTTGTCGGCCTATTGGACGGGCGCTATGCGCCTGCTCTCCAACTGCTGGATTCCGACTTGGCTGACCCCGAGTCCACCGAAACGATCCTGCTGAAGGCTGACTTGACCCGTTTGGCAAGAGGGTCGGAAGCTTCGCGAGTGCATTATGAGCACGCCAGAAGCCTTTTGGAGGAACGAACACGTGACCGGCCAGATGACCCTAGCTTCCGTAGCCAACTCGGACTGGCTTTGGCCTGGCTCGGGCGAAAAGAAGAAGCCATCGGTGAGAGCGAGGCCGCTGTGGCGCTCATGCCTTTAGCCAGGGATGCATGGGCAGGCCGCGATGCCCTGGAAGCTCAGGCCCGTGTCTACGCCGTTGTCGGGGAGGCGGAGAGGGCCTGTGGCGTGCTGGAAACCCTCCTGGCCATCGAGAGCTCTCTGACCACAGCTTTTCTCGAGATCGATCCCATTTGGGACCCCCTCCGCTCCCATCCCCGCTTCCAGGCCCTGCTGGACAGTTATGCTGAGGATGTCGGGCGTTGAGGTGGCGGCCTGACCAGCCCCGGACAAGCCCCTTTCCGCCTCCAGGGGAGGGTGAGAAGCCGCACCAAACGCCTCAGAGTTGATCCCTTGACCCCCCATCGGCCCTATATGGAGAGTCCTCATTCAACTACTGGGTGGGTTCTCGTGTGGATCAAAAAAAGGGCGGCCCCCGTTGTGGAGGCCGTCCCGGTTCTCCGATTCAGGTGCCGTTACTTGATCCTGGTCACTCTGAGTTCAGCTTGAACCACATAATCTCCGCCTTCCTCGGCCACCTCACCCTTGTAAGTCATGACATCCTGGGATTCCAAAACCCAAGTCCCCCGAAACTGGCCCCCGGTTGGAATATTGATGAGCCATGTCATGGTGCCGTCCTGCAGCGTCACAGTATCAAAGGCACCATTTTCCCCATTGCCAAAGAAAAATGCGGTGGTGTATGCCCCTTCCGTAGCGTCGTATCCCATCACCCACAGGACGGGGCCGTCGGGGGAATCACCTTCACACTGCACAAAAGAGTTGCCAAGCCATTTGCATACAATTGTGCCCATTGACCCTTCTGTGTCGGTGCCGGTCCATTCACCAACCCAGTAGTCGAGAGCCTGAAGTTCAGGCGAACGCTCTTGACCCTGCAAACCGAGAGGCACCAACAACGACAGCACGAGCAGAACACTCAGTGCCCTTTTCATAGACCCACCTCCTTGCAGATAAGTTGTGGAGAATGTGCGTAAGCTAGGAGATTGACTCGACTACCGCCATGAGTCGGAGGTCCGCTCTACTCCCCTTCAAGGGCTGGCAGAGGGTCGTCGTCGCCTTCGAGCACCTTTGGATCACTGGCCCTCTTCGCTATCGCAACGGTTCCTGTCGCCGATCCTACTCCCAGCAGTGTATAGAGGATCACAGGTGTCAAATAGGTAAATACGAGCGTCCCAAAGAGTACTGAAAGCATGGTTACCACCGCCAAACCACCAAGGCTTCCCCAAAGAGCAATTCGCTTGAAAGTGAGGTCCTCCAGGCTCTTGTGACGCTCCAGAACGCTGAGGATCACTCCAAACGCGCTCCCTCCGAGGAAACCATATGTCCCGACGTTGAACACCAGCCGTAAGACAGGCCCCAGCTCCCACTGGGCTTCGGCTCCAAAGGCCCAAGCAGCGAGGAGAAATGCGCCGTACAATCCAGCCCATCCGACTGCCCAAGTCAAACCCGTTCCAATGATGCCACGAAGACGCCTCAGAAAACCCTTCATGGAAGGCTCCCCCCTTCTCAGACTCTGTTTGGTGATGGCGTTAAGAATCGGATTCTCAGAGGCTGGACGCAACAAAAAAAAGACGGCCCCACGGGGGAGCCGTCCTTATGTCGCCTGTGTATTTTGCCTTTACCCGCCACCCCTCCACTCCGGGCTTCTATCGTTCACTCCAGCCGGGGTAAGACTCGTAACGGCTCCAGTGGCGACATGAAGCACGAAGATCCCCCGCTCCCCCTCCCCCTCCTCCTCTTTATCAAAAACGATCCACTCGCTGTCTGGAGACCAGGAGGCCCACGGCCCCGCCCCACCCGTCAGTTCCCGGAAGCCCGATCCATCCGGTTTGATGATGCAGAGCGCACTTCGGGTTCCGGTCATCCAGGCATTATAGGTGACCTGAGAGCCGTCCGGCGCCCATCTTATGGGCTCGAAGCAGCCTGGCACTGGGCCGACGATATCAGAGTGGCCGGTACCGTCCGGGTTGACCATCCCCAAACGCCCTCTACCAACGTCGCAGAAGGCGATGCGTGACCCGTCCGGCGACCAGTCGAAGTATCCCGCATAATCCACCGCGGCGAGACGGACCTGGTTCGTGCCGTCGGGATCCATTGCGGAGATCTCCTCCCCGCTGCCGCCCCTATTGCTGTAATAGGCAATCCTCGACCCGTCGGGGGACCACTGCGGTTTATTGTCCGAAATGGCGCCCCAGGTGTGTGTAAGCTGGGTTACGCCTGATCCATCGGCGTTCATCGCGAAGACCTCAGGGTCCCCGTCGCGAGCAGACGCGAATACGATCTTGGATCCGTCGGGGGACCATCCGGGGTGTCCATCGGGGGCGGGGTGGTTGGAGACATTCACCTCGCCGGTACCGTCCGTGTTTACGACGTAGACCTCTCCGTTTCCGGTTCGGGAGGACGCATAGACGATCTTGGATCCGTCGGGGGACCATAGCGGGGGGCTAACGTTTCCCCCGCCTGAGGTGAGCCGCACGGGGTCTGGGTTGCCCTCTGACGAGATCCATAGAGCCTCTTCGCCCCCTCGGTCGGACCAGAAGGCGATCTTTCCTTCCAGAACGAACTCGGGCCCCACCTCCAACGTCAAAGATCCGGTCTTGCCCTGGGCCGAGGCAGTGAGCGTCTGTTGCCCGCTCTGATCCAGCGTGACCGGGGCCGAGCCGGACCCGCCAGTCAGAGTGATACTCGCCGGAGAAACCGTCCCGGTCGACGAGGTCAGGGACACGGTCCCACTGAAGGAGTTGAGGGGTTTGGAGCCCGTAGTCCCCACGGCCGTGACCGTCAGCGTGAAGGCTTCCCCAACGGTACAGGGAGAATTAGCCGACAACTCAAAGGATGCAATGGTTTCGGGTTGGGTGTCCGGGCCGGTGGTGCCATTACCACCGCACCCGCACACGGCTGCGCAGGCCGTAAGGGCAAAGATTCTCGGATGCAGACGCCAGCACTTGGACATGGAAACCCCCTTCGCAGCCGATGCTGCTGTAACGCAACCAGCGAATACGACAAAAGTGCGGCAGTCCCAGTGGGACGCCACGTGGTATTCGCACTGCTCAACGCAGTTGTTGGGAAACGTGGTTAAGAATTGGGCCTACGGAGCCTATCTGCAAGGTGAACCGCGCCGGTTTTATCGGAGACTGTATTCCTTGAGTCCTACCGCTTGGGTTGATCCTTCCTGACTTAGATAATACGCCTCTTCATACTCTGCTGGGGGAAGGTGCCCGATGGGTCCCAGGAGGCGGTGGTAGTTGAACCACCAGACCCATTCGAGCGTCGCGAACTCCACGTCTTCCACGTTCCTCCACGGCCCTTTTCGGCGGATGACTTCCGTTTTGAACAGGCCGATCACCGACTCGGCGAGAGCGTTGTCGTAGGAGTCGCCCCTGCTTCCCACCGACGGCTCAATCCCGGCTTCGGCCAGCCGCTCCGTGTACCGGATACTGAGATATTGAACGCCGCGGTCGCTGTGGTGGACCAAGCGGCGTTCCTGGTCGTCTTCCCGCTCACTGATGGCCTGCTCCAGGGCATCCAGAGCCAGATCGCTCCTCAGCGACGTGGAGACCCGCCAGCCCACGATCCTGCGGGCGTAGGCATCGATGACGAAGGCCACGTACACGAAGCCCCGCCACGTTGCCACGTACGTCAGATCCGAGACCCAGAGCCCATTGGGTCGGTTCACTCGGAAGTCCCGGTCCACCAGATCCGCTGGACGTGAGGCCTCTTCCCCCGCCACCGTCGTCGTCTTGAAGGCCCGGCCTCGTACCGCGCCCACAAGCCCCATCTCGTTCATCAGGCGGCGCACCGTACACCGAGCCACAGCGATGCCTTCCCGGTTCAGCTGCCTCCAGACCTTCTCGGCCCCATAAACCGCGAAGTTCTCGTCTGGATCTCCACCTTCAGCCACGCGTCCCGTTTGGCCCTGGCGGATCGAAGCGAGGGATCGGCCTGCATCACCCTGTGGGCGTAGTAGGTGGACGGAGCAATCGGCAAGACCTCGCAGATTGGCCCGACTCCGTACACCTCTCTCTGCTCGTCGATGAAGGCCACCATCACTTCACTCGGCGGTCGAGCTCCGCCTGTGCGAAATAGGCTGACGCTTTCCGAAGGATCTCATTGGCTCGCCTCAGCTCCCGGTTCTCCCGCTCCAGAGCCTTGAGCCGCTCACGCTCTTCCGTGGTAAGCCCTGGCCGCTTCCCTGTGTCCCGTTCGGCTTGGCGAACCCACTTCCTGAGCGTCTCTGCCGTACAGCCAATCTTCTGGGCGATGGACCCGATTGCTGCCCACTGGGAGGGATAGTCTCGCTCGTGCTCCAGAACCATCCGAACCGCTCTCTCCCGAACCTCAGGGGAGTACCTCTTTGTCCTGTTCATGACCCCATCCTCTCAAACGATGGAGTCTCCGGCAATGCCGCCAGGATTCAACTTCTGTTTTCTTGACGGTGTGGGTCGGCCTTATTCGCTCACTCCCTCAGAGTTCGGGTCAACGATGGTGTTTCATCCTCAATTGGAAAGGCGGCGGTCTGTCCGAATTGCAGCTTCCATCCGTCATCGGTCAAAACAAACACCCATGTCTCCGCAGTGCTTGCTCTGTCGATTTTTCCGTCGACGTGGTACCACCTCCTGTCTGGGGAAGTGCAGAGTGCATACGCAATGGTTGGACTCACGGCAACCACCCTAATATCCAGGTCGTCCAGTTCTTGTCGTTCAAGGCGGTTTTCACCTTCGGAACTCCAGGCGGCTCTAAATTCCTCGGCAGCCTCCCTAAGGTTGACCACGTCCATTCCCAAGAGCCATAGCCCCGCAGGGTCATGGAGCGTTGTCAACCAAGGCTCGAGATCCACCTGTCCCACGGCAGCATAAAGGTCTCGCATGACTTGCTCCACCTCCGCCTCAACCTCAGCAGCAGTTTTCTCTGTCATTCCAAGCCTCCTCCTGAATCGGAAGGTGTGGGTTAGCCTCCTTCAGTTACCTCGCTGGGACCGTTCGACCACTGTTGCATGGTGATCCCCCAGCCGTCAGCCATTCGTTCAACCATTATGCGCTGTACGGCTGCCGGATGGTGAACCCTCCTGCCAGTATCCTCCACGAAGGTGCCGGACCACCTCCCAAGAAAAACCGCGGCGTCAGGCGAAAGGACTCGGACTTGTTTATCGGTCCATTCTCCGATGAAGTCTTCTAGGCCGGCATTGGTGCTCAAACACCAGTCGAGCCAATCAGCTTTCCTGCGGGGTTCCCCCCCGCGGAGGAAGACAACGTGGTCAGGGTGGACCCGAACAAGGTTAGCTTCGCAGCCGGTTCTTGTGTCACCCCTCCACGCATCCAAGAACCCTTCCGCCCATTCCATCACTTCAGCCTCAACCTGAGCAATCTCAGCCTCGGTCATCTCAGCCGGTGGAGCCTGACAGGCAGAGATCAGAGCCAGTAGAACTACTGCCACGAGTGCTCTCATCAAACCTCCTGAGTTGGGGGATAGACTCCAGGTTATTTAATCACGCTAAGGAAAAACTGCAACTAACCTGTCAGGAGGGCGATGCAGCATTTGCGCAGGGGTTGGTGGAGGGATTAGCCCCTCGGCTTCGATGGCTCCTCAAGAAGTCCTTGACACTTAACCGAGTAAAAACGGGGATTGGGAGTTTCCTCGCAGAAAGCCGGAGTACCCCCCTCTTGGAGGTGGCATCAGATGATGGAATCGGAGAATCAAACCCCTCGCTGGAATAAACTCCTTTTGGAGAGCTTTGTGATCGTCACCAGCATCCTCCTCGCCTTCGGCATCGACGCGGGTTGGGATGGTTTCCAGGCGGGTCGGGATCAAGAGCAACTTGAAGACGCACTCAGGGAGGAACTCATTGAGGCACATGAGTTGACCCATCGCTCAGTCCAGGCGGTTCAGACTCAGGTAGACCTGATCAACCGTTTCCTTGAAGCCACCAATGACCCTTCCGCGATTCCTATCGACTCCCTGCAAGCGTGGCTTGTGCCAGCCTTCAAGAGGTGGGGAGCTACCGCGCCGCTTCCGGTGTACCGTGAGGCCGTGGCGACAGGCTCTCTGGCCGATCTTGAGAATCCTCGCCTATCCGGTTTCCTCATCAGGTATGACCTCGCCCAGAACTTCTATCTCAACCTTGAGAAACTCCTCTTGGAAGCCCTTCAGACAGGATACCTTCACGATCTATCGGAGGAGCTTGGATCCCTCTATGCGTTCACCGGACCCACCAACATAGGGTTCGCGCCGAAACGGTTCCTTCTAGGCGACGCAGAATACAGGGCGTATATCCAACAACCTCATGTCTACGCCAGGATCGAGGGGGCCAAGGTGTTCAACGCCAACCTCCTCGATTCTCCAGATGACATGGACAGGTTCTTGGAAGCTGCCCTTGAAGCATTGGAGGTCGAGGGCTGATCCTTGCCCCACCTTACCCACAACACATGATTCTCCCTGGTGGCTGACTGGGCTGGAACGGGCGGTCAGCTCTCACTGTA
Organism: Gemmatimonadota bacterium; assembly: GCA_039589815.1. Lineage (GTDB taxonomy): Bacteria > Gemmatimonadota > Gemmatimonadetes > Longimicrobiales > Gaopeijiaceae > JABDNZ01. The sequence continues at coordinate 23,901 of JBDHGR010000068.1, forward strand.
GGCCCATCCGAAGAGATCAGAACCTACTTTGACCGGGAACGCTGAGCGTTATTCTTCTGGCCGTGTTGTGTACGACTCCAAAACCCTGTATTCACACCTTGGCCGCCAGATCGGGAATACCTGAGAGGTTTGACCCTTTCCCGCTGCCGATCAGGACACAGGCCCGGGCGCCTGTTCGAAAACCGAACCCGCTTTCAACCGGTTAGCCCACCTCGGTGAGAATCCCGTTCACGATCACTCCTGCCAGAGCCAGCCACTGGTCCTGGTCTCGGGAAATCCTCCGGGTCGGGTCCAGGGTCTCGATGCCCGGCGATTCTCGCACGATCCAGGGGCGAAGGCTCTCTGCGGCATCCTTCATCCCGCCCTCCGGTCTTCTCCGCCCCCCGGGGTTGGTCGCACCGCAGAGAACAGGAGGGATGTTCAAGGGGATCCTAAGCGCCCGTGGGTCACGGAGTGTGCGGAGGTCGAAGCACCAATCCTGGAAGTCCCTGATCTGGACCGCCAGACCGGGCCGACCGCTGTACTCCAACGAGCTCAGGAGCGGTTTCTTATGAAGAGCTGCAAACTGTTGATGCTCCCACAGGTTCTCATCTACTTCCTTGAGCAGGCGGAACTGGTAGATCAAAGCCCACGAGAGACTGTCCAGGGACCCACACAGGTTGAAGTAGTAGGAATTCAGATGCAGGGTGAGGAAGGTCGAGGTCGAAGGACTCAGGGATTCTCCCCCGCGTCCGAGCTCCTCGGCCAGTTCGTCGAGGGACCTCTCGATCATGGCGGATCGAAGAAGGAACCCGCTGTGAATGTGCCGCCTCACAGATCTTCTGGTGAGCCTCGCCAGGTTGTCGAGCACACTCCTCATGAGTCCGACCCAGGCCGCCTGTTGTTCTTGCCGACGGTCCAGGAGGGTATTCAAGTCGAGAACTCCAGGCCCATGATCCGCGACCCTTTGGAGTAGTGTGGCGCAGCAAGGGTGTCTTGCTGCCTTGGAGAGGATCCCGCCAGCCTTCTGAAAGGCCCCAGGTTCGACCCCCTATTTCTACGTTAGGCTAGCCGCCCCTTGGAGGCCAGAGAACCGTTCAGGGGTTTCGGAGAAGCTTCAAGATTCACCTGCCTGGTGGAGCACGGTCCGGGGGAGGAGTCCCGCAGGGCCCCGGAACCTTGGCAGGCCACTCGTGCTGGCAAGCCAGCCGAGGGCGGATCATGGGGAAATGCCCGAAAGTTGTTGGATTGAAGAGAGGGTCCCTGTGAAAAAAGGGACCTTTCTCTAGTGTCTGAAGCCAGGACTTTGAGTCGGTGGGTGTCGGGTAATCCTCAGGTTACGTCTCTCTCCAATCCCTTCGCCCCCCAAGGGGTGGGTAGATGGACTCCTACCTGAGTCTATTCCCGCAGATTCGTACGGACCAGGAATCGGATCGGACCTTGGGTTACCCAAACGCTTCTAGAGTTACCCAGCTTTCGGCTGGAATAGGGACCCAAAAGAGAAACGACCCGGGCTTTGGTTCACCTGGGCCGTCTCTGGTTTTGGCTCGGAAGGTGTGGGTTAACCTCCCTCGACTACCTCAGACGGGCCATTCGAGTTGTCATGCATCGTGAAACCCCAACCGTCGGCTGCTCGCTCAAGCAAGAGCCGCTGCACCCCGGCAGGATAGCGGATAACCCTTCCGTCTGCGTGTACCCAGGTGCCCGAGGACCTGCCAATGAATACTACGGCGTCGGGCGAGAGGACTCGGACGTCGGTTTCCGTCCACTCTCCGGTGAAGGTTTGCCAGTTCACTTGGATGCCCATGCAGTAGTCGAACCATGCGGCTCGCCCCTGGGGCTCCCCCCCACGCAGCCGAACCACTTGGTCGGGGTGAGCGAGGTTTCGCCATGCCCCACAGCGATCTTCAGGCGTCGGTATCTCTCCCGCTGCCATCCAGGCGTCAGCCCATTCCAACACCTCGGCCTCAAGCTGAGCAATCTCGGCTTCGGTCATCTCGGGCGGAGCGGTCTGGCAAGCGGCGACAAGCATCAGAACGGCAAAAGAGGCAAGGGTTCTCATAAAAGACTCCTCTTGGTCATTGGGTGTGGGTTATCCCTCAGTCGGTGTGTCTCTTGGTCCAGCCACAAGGCGGCTGATCCTCCACTCTCCGTCGGCCTGCCTCTCCCACCGGGCAAAGAAGTGATTATTAACCGTCTGCGGATCCTGGCCCGGAGCTTGGAATGTTTCGTCATACTGCCCCACCTGATAGGCGGTGTCTCCATGGACGTAGGTATCGAAGGGTTCCAGGTTCAGAGAAAACACCTTTCCTCCACCTTCGAAGAACTCCTTTCCGAAAGCGAAGAGATCCTCTCCTGAAAGGTCCATTCCGGGTTCCAGAATCCTGGCGTCCGAGGTCCAGTACGAAGACCAGCCTTCTACGTCGTTCGCCGAGGCGATGCTCATGTAAGCATCCCAGCGGTCTTGGATTGCCTTCTTGGCATCGGCATCCATCGTTCCTCCTAGTTGTGGGGGTGGTGCCAGATATCTAACCACACCAACTATTCTCTGCAACTTTGCTGTGCGGAGCATTTGCGCGGGGGTTGGTGGAGAGATTAGGGTGATCCGATCCCAAGTCAAAAGGGTGTCAAGGCCACCAGGGAGAACGTGCTCTCAGGAGGTGGAAAAGTGATTTCGGGGAGAGCCGACGATCCGGTTACCAAGGGGGAGTTTTACTTGGGTATGTCTCCGGTCTTCGTGTTCCTGTTCGCCGTTCACTCTACGGCAGATGCAGGGGAGATCATCCGAGTGATCATTCTGCTTCTTCTGCTAGCGGGAGTCATACTCTGGGGAGTCGCTTGGCGTCGTGCCCGTCGCCTGTCCAAGGCATCATAGGAGGACTCTTCACCGCTCCAATCCTTGCCCGTTCCTTTGCTACATCATCATTATGCTTCCCAGTGGCTGACTGGGCTGAAGTGGGCAGGCTACTCTTATCGGAGCCATCAACGTGGCATCCAAGCTCTCGTTGTTCATGGCTGAGTTGAAGCGGCGCAAGGTCACCCGTGTTGCGGTGGCATACGCCCTGGCGGGCGTTGGAGTTGTTGAGGGGGCTGACATTATCGGGACCCCGCTCGGCCTTCCCGAATGGGTAATCCCTGCCTTTTCTCTCCTCGTCGTGATCGGATTCCCCATCGCCCTCGTCCTGGCCTGGGCGCTCGACGCTTTGGCATTCTCTCCAAAGGGTTTCAGTTTTCTTAGAAAGAGGGGAGGCCAGAAGGGGCATGCACGGTTCCCATCGAAACGGCAGGGGGTTTTGCCATAAAGACACCCCGGAAAGAATCGCCCTTTGTCTGGCCGTCTTTTTTCTGTTCGTCGGGTTCCTTTCTTGTACGGGGTCTTCGGAGGGTGGGCGTTACTACCTTCTCAACCTGACCAGCCCCTCAAGAGGTCCGGTTGAGGGAAGAGTCTACCTGCCACCAGACTGGTCCGGTGAGGGTGGAGTACTCTATCCCTTGCTGGTTTATCTGGGGGGAAGGCCAGGCGACCCTAGCGTGCTGGAGGCCGCTTTTCCTGCGGACAGCCTCAACGGGTGGATTGGGTCTGGGGAGGTGCCGCCCTTTGTCATCGTCGAAGTAACGTTCGCCGTGATCGAAGGGGACCCAGAACACTGGTCCTCGAAGCGCAATGAGGCGTTCCTTACGAGTGACGAAACCGGTGAGTTAAGATCTTACTGCCAAGAACACCTGAAAGCGGGCCCCGGGCCCGATGCCATCTCGATCCAGGGGTTTTCTTTCGGAGCCCGAGGTGTCCTCCATCATGCCCTCCGGTTCCCTGACCGATTCGCGTCAGCTGTCTCCTCAGCGTTCGTGAGCGATTACGCCTTGGAAGAGGAACAGGCGATAGCCCTTGAAAACCGCGACGCGATCGTGGAAAGCGGGATCCTGATTCGGTTGGCGATTGGATCCGAGGATGAGTGGGTCACAGGCCGGGGGAGGCGTGCGTCGTTCCTTGTTCACGAGTTCTTCGACGCCCAAGGAATCCCACATGAGTTTCAGGTTCTCCAGGGGGTCGGCCATGACGTTTACGAGATCAGCTTTCACAAGCGGCCAGAGGGAGGCTTGAACGGCCTCGAAGAATTGAAGTTCCATGCCGCCGCGTGGAGGAGAACCCGTGGGTAAGGTGGACCTCGCCAGGTAGACTCCAGGGCATTGGTTTCCAGGTCTTTCGAACGGGTGGGGAGACGGGTGATGTGAACCGAGGCTCCTCTCCCCGCTTCCAGCCCCTGCCGGAGGGGTGGGATGATCTGGAGCATTGAGTTGTGGGTGGACCGGACAACCCACTTTAAGACTCGCACCGGGTTAGGACCTGCCGTTCCTGAAGAAGTGTATCAACAGGTCAATAGTGGATTCTTAGGAAGCTGCTATGCGAGGTTTCGTCATATTCAGCGTTCTGCTGCCCATCGCGTGTGCCCCCATGTCACTCCAAAGCGGGGCCAAACCTGGTCAACACGCTGAGGAGCAAGGAAACGAACCCGACTGCGAGCTTGTTTGGGCAGGAACCTTCTCGATTACTCCACTGAGTTCACCCGCAGAGTCTGAATGGCAGTACATACACCGACGGCTCAGGGAGTTGGGGTTTGATTCAACCCGTGACACCGAAATGGTCTACGGCTACGACGATAGGGGTAAGCGGTTCTTCCAGGCGTTCTCAGGGGAAGGGCTTCGCTATTCCGATCCCCGCTGTGGTGCCCCGCCGGAGGGCTAACGAGAAGTTCCAACCTCCGCCTGTACAACCGCTTTTCTCCCTCAACCGAGTGTGCCATTTTCGTCCGCCACATCTGGGCAATTTTGGGCCGCCGCTAACAGGGTTTTGGTGTGTCCGAAAGAACGAGGTTGGAACTGCGGAATGCCCTACTCCCCAAACGGGATCGAGAGCCCTATACCGAAGCGGCCATCGCCAACAAGAAAGGCGAGGGGCAGTATCCGAGGTAGTGGAACCTCTTTCCAGCGTTCCGATCCATACTTTCGGCCTAACACATGTCCTATCACAACTCCAACTGTGCCTGTCGCCATCCCCCACATCACTAAAGGGCCCCTATTCTCCTCATGCCAAGGTTCTTCCGAAGTCGAGGACGCGCCAGCTATCCCAGCCAGCAACCCCAACCCCAAACCAAACAGTGTAGGCGTCAGCACGTCCCGTTCCCCTGTCGAAAACTCCAACCGGGTCAAGGCGGTGGTTGGACAGGGCCAATTCTCGCCGTCAATATCGACGACCAAGAATCCTTGGGTGAGCGAAGTGACAATTCCGGTCTTCCGGTCTAAGTGACACTCTGGGCCTGTTACCCTCACCCGATCACCTGGCTTGATCAGAGGCGTCGCCTGAGCCTGAACCTGAAATGGTACAATTGCGGGGAGGATCAGACAGGCACTGAGTCCCCACCGCATGGATCACCTCCTCAAAGGAACGGAAAAGCGGAGGTGAAGGCAGTTTCCTCTGGTTAGGAACAGGGATGGGCGCACCTTAGAGATGGGTATGTCTTCCCATACGTCCCTTCCGCGAATGAATGCGAAAGCCCCTCCCAATATGAGACCGGTGGCGATCCCGACTCCCGCACCTATGACGGGACATAGGTTCGTTTTTTCATCATATTCCCAAATGCAGCTGACGGTTTTGCTCATGATCCCCGCTCCAGCCAGTCCCAAAACCCCCGCTCCGACCAACGACGGCTTCCACAACGACCTTTTCCCTTGGAAGAGTTCCATTCGGCTCACCGCAGAAACTGGGCAGGTCGTCCGATCCTCTCCAATCATTAGGATTAGGGAGTCTTCAGGCATGCCGGTGAACTCGCCTTGTTCTTCAAGGAGAGAGCATCTGGGGGCGGTCACCCTCACCCAATCCCCCGGCTTGATCAGTGGCGTTTGCTGGGCCTGCGTTGGCAGGTGGACGGCGGCGAGGAGGATCAGGCATGCACCAAGCGTGCGCCTCATGACACACCTCCCTGCGAGTGACTTGTGGGGAATGTGCGTAAGCTAGGTTCCCGTATCGAATTCTGCCACAAAAAAAGACGGCCCCTGGTGTGGAGTCGTCCCCAGTTTTTGCTCTGATTTCTTTCAGGCCGAGCCTCCTTCACTCTCCTTCCAGGGCTGGCAGAGGTTCGTCGTCGCCTTCGATCAGCTTGGATTCAACCCGTTTTGCCAAGGCACCCGACCCCGATGCGGACCCGGCTCCGAGTAGGAAGGCGGTTCCCTGCCTTATCTGGTAGCCCTCCGGGTTGAGGATGAAAAGGAGGTCGGAAGCGACGAGGACGATACGCCGAGGGCTACCATACCCAGGTCTG
>JBDHGR010000069.1:0-13174 GCA_039589815.1 Gemmatimonadota bacterium
GTTACCACGGACCTTTCTGGGTAAAAGAAAGACAAAGGCCCCGCAACCTTAAACGATTGCAGGGCCTTCTCTTACTTCAGTACGCCCGGCGGGATTCGAACCCACGACCTCTGCCTCCGGAGGGCAGCGCTCTATCCAGCTGAGCTACGGGCGCATCGTGTGGGCAGCGTGCGGAATAAGCCGAGTTCTGTCCGCCGCATCTGCTTTGCCTCTCGGCAGTAGCGTCAGCGGGGAGGGATCATTTCTCTGGGACCGACATTACTGCCGGCCTCGAGCAGCCTACCCGGGACTCAAGTGGCGCGGGCCGCGCCTCGTCCCCTATTTGGCCTTGCTCCGGGTGGGGTTTGCCTTGCGACCTCTGTTACCAGGGGCCCGGTGCGCTCTTACCGCACCCTTTCACCCTTGCCTGTGCGACCCGCGCGAACGCGTGCCGCCATCGGCGGTCTTCTCTCTGCTGCACTTTCCGTCGCCTTACGACGCCCGGGTGTTACCCGGCACCCTGCCCTGTGGAGCTCGGACTTTCCTCCAGCGAACCTTCGAGAGGCCCACCAGCGATCCCTACTCGCACGCTCCCCACGGACACGAAATCCGGCCGAAAGGGCCGGATTTCGACGGTCCATGTGGATGGTAAAAGCTAAAGAGGAGAACTCGCTCCGTAAAGGGAACCAGGACGTCCGAACGGTTCGCGGAAGGAGATCGTCTTTGGAGAAGAATCCCACACCAACCGGCAAGGAACATAGCCCGGATCCTCGGTGCAGAGGCCTCTGAAACCCGGATGGAGGCAATGTTGTCCACGCGGTCGACTATGGCAGTAGGCGGCCTGACTCAGATGGGAGTCAACAAACCCAACACCCCCTGTTGACATTGCCTCCTGCCCCCGCTTACATCAATCGCCATATGGTCTTGGGCCTCGATTCCTGCAGCAGGATTGGGGAAGAGGGGTCCCACCCTTTCGCACCTTTGACGGGACACACCCAACGGACATCGCATGGGTAGCGTGACCCTCTCCCTGGCCGTTTTCCTCGCCGTCTATCTCATCATCACCTTCGAGCTGGTAAACAAAGCGGTGGCCGCCCTCCTCGGGGTGATGATTCTTGTCATTCTGAGGGTCGTGGATGAACACCATGCTGTGGGGTTCATCGACTTCGAAACCATCCTTCTCCTCATGGGGATGATGATCATCGTGGCGGTCCTGAGGAAATCTGGGGTGTTTTCCCTCATGACCGTGAAGATCGCTCAGATGACCCGGGGAAACCCTCTCAAGATCCTCATCCTGTTTTCCGTAGTAACGGCTGTTTTGTCCGCTTTCCTCGACAACGTAACCACCGTTCTGATCATCATCCCCATCGTCGTGGAGCTGACGGTGGGTCTCGGCCTCAACCCAAAACTCTTTGTCATCAGTCAAGCCGTGATCTCCAACATCGGGGGAACGGCCACCCTGATTGGAGACCCGCCCAACATCATCATTGGTTCTCGGGTAGGCCTTACCTTCAACCAATTCGTGGTGAACCTGATCATCCCGGTTACAATCTCCTTCGCAGTAGCTCTCGTGATCATCTGGGCGTTGAACCGGGGGAGCTTTGCCGCCATCGACCGGAACCTGGCAAAGCTCTTTTCCGTTGAGCTCCTGCTTGAGAAGATCCGGTTCGAATGGGCAAGGACTCCACTTGACCCTCTCCTTCTCAGGAAGGCCGGGATCTGTCTGGGAATAGCCATCGCCCTTTTTACCACTCAGGCCGTCACCGGCCTTTCTCCAGGTATCGCGGCAGTGTCTGCCGCGATGATCCTGCTGGCCGTCTCTCGAGTGAATGTCGAAACGGTTCTGGAGGAGGTGGAGTGGAGCACCCTCCTCTTCTTTGCCGGCCTGTTTATTCTGGTGGGGGTCCTTGAAGAGCAGGGCGTTATAGAATGGATCGCCAACAACATCTTCCTGCGGTTGGGGAATAATCCCTATATCATGGTGCTCACGGTCCTGTGGGTGTCGGGGATCGCGTCGGGCTTCCTGGACAACATCCCCTTCACCATCACGATGGTACCCATCGTTCAGATGATGTTGGTTGAGTCACCCGTCCCCAACGACATTCTCTGGTGGGCGCTGGCCCTGGGAGCGTGTTTCGGCGGGAATCTCACGATGGTGGGGGCATCGGCGAATATTGTGGCGGTGGGATCGGCGAAACAGTCGGGCGTGGACATCTCCTTCCTGGAGTTCATGAAGTTCAGTGCCCTGATCACTATGGTCACCCTGACGATCTCGTCGGTTTATCTGGTCATCTTCCTGAGGCTTTCCCTATGATCGGTCAGGAACGGGAGACGCTCAATGAGCTCCTTCTCTATCATTCCCATACCATCGGCGCGGCCCGTCTCACCCCTCTGGCCCTCGATTCCCTGGCCCAGGCGTTCCGTGAGCTAAAACCCACCCGCGCCGACCTGATGGTTCTTTTCGAGGAAGTCCGGGAGGCGATTAGGGATTCGAGACCGAAGCCCATCCCACTGATCCGTCTCCTGAGGTTGTTCGAACGGGAGTTCCGCCCGTTCACCGAGACGGCGGACTTCGAGGAACAGCGGTCCATCGCCATCCGGATGTTGGAGGAAAAAAAGGCGGTCTATCTACAGAAGAGAGACCTGGTGACGCTCCAAGGCCTGGATCACCTGGAAGACGGGGACTCGATCATTGTGCATTCAGCGGGCTCGGTGGTGACGAACATCCTCGTTGAAGCTTCGAGACAGCGGGACCCCAACTTCATGGTCTTTGTGCTCCAGCTCGACCCCGTACGGACCCCACGGGTAGCAGCAGCGTTAGAGGAGGCTGGAATCCCCAACCTCATCGTTCCGGTACACGACCTTTGTCACTATCAGGGGCAGGCCAATAAGATCTTCGTTGGCGCACTCACCATCACACCCGACCGAAAGGTGGTGGCACCCGTCGGAACCGCGAACGTCCTGAGTATCTGTCATGTCGCAGGCGTGGAATCCTACCTTTTCGCCAACACGCTCCATTACTCACTGGGAATCGCCCGGACCCAGCAGATCGAGCGGACCGACATGGATCTGGAGGACCCGGCCACCTCGTTCAGCGTCCGGAGCCATTCGCACGACCTTGTAGATCTCCGACTCATCGACACCATCGTGAACGAATACGGGGTGGTTCCCAAAGACGTGGTTGGACCCGATGGTTATAGGATACTGGACCCACATCCGTTGACGGACTGACCAGGCAAGCCACCTACCCCGGTTGGATGGACACCGGGGGACACGGAGCAACCAACCGATGAGGAGGAGTGTGGATCTCCCGAATGGAATCGCCCCTGGCAGTGACCCCCCACCCACCGGAGTCGATTCCTCCGGAATAGCGATCCGGGTGGTATTCTTTCTCGTCATTGCGGGGCTTTCCGTCGTTCTTATCTGGAAGGTTTTCCCAGGGGTTCTGGCAGGGAAGTTGATCGACCCTGACAACTACATGCGCTTGGTCCGGGTGAACCGTTTGTTTGAGACGGGGGCCTGGTTCGACTCTTCCATCCCGAGAAGCAACGCTCCCTTCGGAGAGGTCCTCCACTGGACCAGGCCTTTTGACGTACTCCTCCTGGTAGGGAGTGCGATTCTCCTTCCATTTTTCTCATTCTCAGAGGCTCTTTTTTGGAGCGGCGCTTTTGTTTCTCCCCTCCTCCTCCTTTTGATCGGGTACTCCGCCGTTTGGGCGTCGGCCCCTCTCTCCGGGAGGAGGTTTCGGTTCCTCGCGATGATCACCCTCCTGGCCCAAGTCGGGGTGCTCCAATCAACTTTACCGGGCCGACCCGATCATCACTCGCTACACATCCTCATCTTTGTGCTGACGGTTGGGATGGCCATCCGATGGCTCATGAAGCCTTTTTCCCGCCAAATCTCAGGCTTGACCGGGGGGTTGGTCGGAGCCGGCCTCTGGGTGGGTCCCGAGTTCCTCGTGCCTCTGGCCCTTCTCCTTGCCTGTGGGTTGTTCCTTTGGATCCGGAAGGGAAAGGATCTTGCCGGGAAAAACCTCTGGTTCTCTCTCGGGCTCGTGGGAGTCCTCCTCCTGGCCCTGCTTCTCGAGCACCGACCCTCCGACCTTCTCTCGGTGGAGTATGACAGGATCTCGATCCTCCATGTTGTGATTGCGGGCTTGGCCGTCCTCTTCTGGGGAGGGATATCAAAACTGCCTGGCCATAGGGCCGGGTTGCACCATGTAAAGGGCCGGATCATTTGGACCTTGTTGGCCGGTCCGCTGGCGTTGGGGGTTCTTGTTGCTTTATTCCCGTCTTTCCTTTCAGGACCAGAAGCCGGGATTCACCCCCGCCTGATGCCCTTATGGCGGACCTACGTCGTAGAGGACCAACCTCTGGTCTCCTCCATGGGGATGAGTGAATGGGGAGATTTTTTGTTCTACCTGGGGCCGGTGGTGTTCTGTCTGCCCTTCCTCGCATGGATCCTCTTCAAAGAGTGGGATAAACCAACGGGTGACGTATGGGTCTTGTTGGGCATCTTTCTCCTAACCTTCACCGGACTCGCCCTCTTTCGGATCCGCTTCGTTCCATACCCTGAGGTCGTTTTCATCATCGTTTCCGTTACACTGATCTCACGGATCCTCCCTCTCCTTCATGGAATCCGGAACGCACTCCTTGGTACTCTACTCCGATCCGGAGTCGCTTTTGGGATCATCTGCGGCCCCCTGCTCCTCGGTGCCGCTCTGATGGGCGCCGGAGAACCTGCGGGCCAGGAGTCCGCCGCTGCGCTGGCTTCCGACTGTCCCATCACGGACATGGCCGTTGTACTTGCCGACCTGGACGCTTTCGGTGGAGCCCCTCAGGTCATCGCGACACATATGGGCTATGGGCCGGAAATCCTATACCGGACCCACCACAGAGTCATCGGAACTCCTTACCACCGGAATGCTGACGGGATCCTCTCCCTCTTCTCGATCCTGGCAGCCACGGATCTGACCGAGGCCAGGCGTCTGGTGGAGGAAAGAGGAGTCGGGCTCATTCTGGTCTGTCCGCACCATTCCTGGATCTACTCCGCAAGCGAAGAGGGGACCAGCGGAGACGCTTCCTTCCATAACCAGCTCGTTGCCGGCCAGGTCCCCGATTGGCTGGAAACGGTCAACCTCACGGGGGAGATTCCAGGGGGATTCCTGCTGTTCAGGACCAAGGACCGACTGGGGGGACGTTAGCTTTTCGGGCCTCCCCGCCTACTTCGACTCGTGGTACTCCTGCTCCACGTTTACGTCCCAGACATTCCCTTTCTCCCAGCTCCCAGCGAGGAGATTGTCAACCACGGTCATGGCCGTCAGCATGGAGTGATCCTGGTTGTTATACCGATGCATACCGTTCCGTCCCACCAAAAACAGATTCTCAATCGAGTCCAGGTACTCTCTGATCTCTCCAAAACGGTCGTAGGTTCCGAAGTAGGCCGGATACGTCTTGGGCATCCGGATCACGGTGGCCTCCCGAACGGCCCCAGCATCGATGAAACCCAACCTCTCCAACTCCTCAGCCCCCAGCTTCTTCAAGTCCTCGTCGCTCAGTCCCCAGAGATCATCGGTCTCGTTGCAGAAGTACTCCATCCCCAGCCAAACCAGGTCCGGATCAGCCACCATGGCCGGACTCCAGTTGTTGAAGATCTGGATCCGGCCCACCAGGACGTCGGGCTCCTGGATGTAGATCCAGTTGTCCTTCAGGAGCCCATCCTCCCCGTCATCCGAATCTCGGATCCTCAACCGATCGACCAACAGCCCGACCGTGAGGAAGTCTCTATAGATCAAGCCCTCTGCCACCTCCCGGACGCTGTCGGGAACGCCCTCCCCGAGGCCTCGGATGAGGTTTCGAACCGGCATCGTCGAAAAGAAGACATCCCCCTGAAACTCGGCTTTCTCACCCGACCGGGGATCCACCGCCTTCACCGAGAGGATCTTATTCCCATCACATTTCAGGGATTGGACCCTCAGGTTCGTTCTGATCTCACCTCCCAGTTCCTGGACTCTTTCAGCGCAGGTTTCCCACATCTGACCCGGACCCAGCTTCGGGTAAAGAAACCGCTCGATCAGGGAGGTTTCGGTATCCCTTTGTGAAACGGTTCGATCTTTCTTCACGACGCGGGAAAGGGCGTGAATCACGGCTTTTGTAATCGACAGGCCCTTGATTCTTTGGGCACCCCATTCGGCACCAATCTCATGACATGGGACACCCCACACCTTTTCGGTATAGGATTGGAAGAAGGTTCGGTACAGCTCGCGCCCAAACCGATTGATGAGGAAGGCTTCCAGGTCGCTCTCCTCTCTCAGCGGCAATACGCGGGCCTTCAGATAGCTGACGACGATCCGAACCACCCGGCTGAAACCCAGGTTCCGAAGGGTCTGGAGGTTCAAACGAATCGGGTAGTCAAAGAAGGCCCGGTTAAAGAAAATTCGGCTCTTGCGGGACCGGACCAACATCACGCGATCGGGGTCATCGGTAGGGCGCCGTGAGCTCGCGGGCGCCACGACCCTCTCCTTTCCCTGGTACCGAACGCTGAATTCTTCCTCCACCCCAGGCTCCAGCGGGAGCATCTCGAGCCACCATTGCATCACCCGGTCCGACTTGGAGAAGAACCTGTGACCGCCGATGTCGATACGGTTTCCCTTGAATTCGACGGTGCGTGAGATGCCACCCATCATCTCGCTCATCTCCACCACGATGGGCTTGAAGTCGCTTCTCACCAGCAGCTCGTAGGCTGCAGTGAGTCCGGCGGGTCCAGCACCGATGATCACGGCCGTGTCTGGATTATGCATTCTCGCTCACGTTGGCGTGCTGTTTCGAAAGAGGAGGTATTTGCGAAGCCCAAAATTCCAGCCGAGAACCACGGCGACCGCGACGATCTTGGAAATCCTGTAGTCCTGGAGGAAGACCTCCGTTCCGGCCCATAGTACGACCTCAGTCACAAGGAGCCCACCTATCCCAATGAGGGCGAATACCGAGAACTCGGCTCTCTTGTCTGCCAAAGCCCGGTTGCTGAAAACCCAGTGAATGCTCAGGAGATAGTTGGTGACCAAGCCTCCCAGGAACCCCCAGACGGCGGCGAGCATATAGTGAAAGGCAGCCCATTCTGTGAGGGCCACCAAGATCCCGAAATCCACCAGGAAGGCCACAAGGCCGGTGACTCCGTAACGGAACATCTGGATCAGAATGGAGTCTTTGGGCCGGAGAAAATGGGGCTTCAGGGGTTTTGTCACCGAGGTATCCACCTCCGGTATCCGATGCGGCAGGCTGTTGGCCACCGACATTAGCGGGAAACCCGGCGAAAAGCACGGTCCAGGGTCGCGAAGTTTCGGCCGACGACATATCCTTCCTCCACGTTTTCGGCCCCGCCCTCACCTCTGCTGCGAGAATGATTCCCCGAAAGGAAATACCATGCCCATCGCGACGTCTCAACAGTTCCGTCAGATGCTGGACGCAGCTCAACAGGCGGCCTATGCCTACCCCGCCATCAACACTACTTCCATCATCTCTTTGAATGCAGCCATGAAGGGTTTCGCCGAATCGAACTCCGATGGGATCATCCAGTTCTCTACCGGAGCGGGCCAGTTCGCGTCTGGCTTGGCAAACAAGGACGCGGCTTTCGGGTGTATCGTCTTGGCTGAAGCGGCCCACCGACTGGCGGACCGCTATGACGTCCTCATCGCACTGAACACCGACCACTGTCAACCCGACAAAGCTGAGAGTTTTCTAAAGCCGCTCATTGAAGCCACCGCCCAGCGACGGGTCAGGGGCGAGAAGAACCTGTTCCAAAACCATATGTTGGATGCTTCGATCCTGCCCCTTGAAGACAACATGAGGATCTCCCAGGAGTACCTTCGCCTCTGTGCGGAGCACGAGATCATCCTGGAGGTGGAAGCGGGTGTCGTTGGTGGTGAAGAAGACGGCGCAGCCGGATCCGAAGACACTCCGGAAGACAAGCTCTATACCACCCCTGAGGACATGCTCACGGTTTATGAATCCCTCCACACCATAGGCCGGTTCACCTTCGCGGCGACATTTGGGAACGTACACGGGCACTATAAACCTGGGGCCGTGAAGTTGAAGCCGCAGATTCTGCGGAACGGACAGGCCGCGGTGGTCGAGAAATACGGGCCGGAATCTGAGATGGATCTGGTGTTCCACGGGGGAAGTGGAAGTCTCCTCGAGGAGATCCGGGAAACCCTGGATTACGGTGTCATCAAGATGAACGTGGATACCGATACCCAGTATGCCTTCACGAGGCCCATCGCGGCTCACATGATGCAAAACTACGATGGCGTGATGAAGATCGATGGGGAAATCGGAAACAAAAAAACCTACGATCCTCGGAGCTATCTGAAAAAAGCCGAAGAGAACATGGCGGAGCGAGTATGCGTAGCCTGTAGCGACCTGATGAGCGCTGGAAAGAGCCTTTTCGGCAATATCTGACTCTTCTCCACCCCCTTCACTTTTTGAGCCGGCCTGCCACCTGGTGGGCCGGCATTTCCTTCCCCAGCCCTGCAACTCCTTCCCTCTATTCCTGGCCCGTAAACATATATGTTGTTTTCCTGTCGAGAATTGTTCGCCTGGCACGGAAGTGGCAGCCATGTGCGCATTGCGCACCGGTGTGTCAGGAATCGGAACCTCTCCACCGGCCGGTGCTCCCTTGAAGACTCAAAAGGAGCTGCGGCCCATGCGTTCAGTTCTCGTTCTTCTCAGCTTTGCTCTCATGTTACCGTTCAGCCCCCGGTTGGGGGGGCAAACAACCATCGACTATTCCGGCCTGCCTCCGAGCCCCGGAACCCCATCACCGAACCCGGAGCCACAGGTTACATACCGTGCGACCTCTCGGTTTTCCATCGGAGGGTTCATCGGGTTCCAGGATGGACCAAGCGTTCAGGCTTTCGCCCTCGTGAGCGATTTCGCCCAGGGGTTCCCCCTACAGGCTCGATTCCGTCTCGCCCGGACCACGGTGGAGCCGGGCAGCGCCCCGGACGCAAGGAAAATCTTCATCAATGACGCCACCAATGGCACTCCCAAGGAAGCCGGGAGCACCTGGGATCTGGGAGTGGACGGCCTCTACCCCATGGGCCCCCGAACGAGCTTCTTCGGAGGAGTCCGCTACACTCGGTTCAAGGCCAATTTCAAGTACGTTGGCGGGAACGAGGACTTCGATGTCACCAGCGCCCATTGGGGCCTGGCAGCGGGGATGGAGGCTGAGTTTCCCATGGGACCGAGAATGAGCCTCCTGGTCTCGGGAGGCGGCGAGTACTTCTTCTCATCCCGCCTCTCCGGCCATGACACTTCCTACAGTCCTGACGGGGATAACGTAAACCCGAGAAAGGACTATACCTACAACGACGCTGACGACGCGGTCGATCAGCCGGTGTTGCGGCCGGTGGCACTGGTGGGGTTCACATACCGGCTCGGCAGATAGAAAGAAGCTCGAGACATAAGAAGGCGGGGCCGCTCGGGCGAAAACCCGAGCGGCCTCGCATACCTTCAGGTGCAAGGACTCATCCAAAGAGCGAAGAATAGCGCCGGCTCGAAGATCACTGGCCTTGTCAGACCGCCACTTCCAGCCCCGTTCTCCTGAGGAAGAGGGCCCGAAGCCCCATCCAGACCAAGCCGGAGACCAAAAGCAGAGATAGTCCCGTTATGGTCGTGAGGAAGGAGATGGAGAATCCTTCCATCACGACAGGGGGTGAGATCTCCGGCGCAGCAATGATCGCTTGGAGGGCAAGGTAGATCCCCATAACCTGCCCGAGGACTCCCACGACCGCGCCCATCGCGCCCCAGAAGAGAATCGCGTCGATCCGGCGCTTGACGCCCACCCCGAGCCTCTGGCCGGAAGCCAGCAAGGATACGAGGCTCCAAGCCGCCAACCCCAGGTTGACGAGAATGAGGACGGTCAGGATAATGCCCCAAGGCCCGGAATAGCGTATCAAATCGATCATGGTTTCTTCTCCTTCTTGGCAGGGTGACTCGAGCTTGGGGCCAGGTATCGAAGACACGCCCAGACGACGCTGGCAAACGCCAGGATCCCCAAGCCGAACAGCGTCGGAATGAATGAGATCACAAAGCCTTCCACTACGACCTGGGGGGAGATCTCCTGAGCTGCGATGATGGTATTCAGGGCGAGATACGTACCCTGGCACTGCCCCAAGAACCCGAGAACAGCTGCAGCCGCTCCCCAAAAAAGCACAGCGTTGATCTGGTCTCTCAGCTCAGAGTGGTCTCGCTCCACACCTCGAGTCGCGGTCCAAGCCGCCCGGATGGACAGAAGGACGACCACCACGCCCAGGAGGGTCAGAGCGGGGCCAAATACCCCGGAGAGCCGGATGACGGTAGGCATGGCGCTCATCAGAACCCCTCCAGGAGGTTGGCCGCTGCTGTCAACTCCCGCCGCCGGACCCTGGTTTCCAGAAAGAACCAGAAGAATCCAAGGATAAGAGCGCAGGAAAGGGCGATCACGAGGGTGGCCGCAGCCATGTGGAGCCATCCCACCAGGTGGATCACAGCTTCCCCCGGCACTGCCCTGATGCGGAGGGCACTCAGGTACAGCTCCACCCAGAGGCCCGCGGCAGTGACGACCACGATGAGAACCGCTAACCCCAGGAGTCGGACAGAGTCAGGGCGGAAGAGGGGACTGGAGGGACCCGTTGGCTGATACGCCCTGCGACCAGAGCCGGCGGCGATCACCAAACCAAGTGCGAAGATGGGCATGACGATCCACACCAGCCCGCTGGAGGCGTGGTATGCTTGGCCCCGGAGCAACAGACCCCCGTAGCCGATGGTAACGCTGAGGGCCAGGAACACCATGAGGAACCGGGACCAGGGGTTCCTGACCTGCACCGAAAGAGTCTCGAGGGATCGCTGAAGGGGGGTATCGTGAACACCGACAAGATCCCTCAACACTTCATCCGAAAGATCGAAGTGGTCGATGACCGCCGCTTCCGCATCGGCCTCTTCAAGGCCCCGATGGAGGAACTCCTGGTACAAATCATCCATATCGGCGGCCACTTCCAAAAGGACCCGGGATCTTGCTGGTTCCTTGACCAACAGCCGAGAATCCAGGTCCAACAGAACGCTCTTGAACCGATTCATGACACTTCCTCTCCCATCACACCCGAGAAGACCCCCATGAAGTCTCTCCAGGCTTTTCGGAGACCGTTTAGATAAAGCTCTCCGGCAAGGGTGAGCTGATAACGCTTCCGCTTTCCCCTCTGTCCTTCGTCCGACCAGGCACCCTCGATGAGCCCCTCTTTTTCCAGTTTGTGTAGAATCGGGTAAAGGGTCCCATGTTTGAATCCGAACCGGCCTCCGCTCTGCTCCTCGATATCCAGGGCCAGCTGGTACCCGTGCTTCGGGCCGTCCTGAAGCGAGGAGAGTATCAAAGCTTCATTGAAATGTTTTGCGAAGCTCTGAGGTCCGAGGTGCGGTTCCTTAGATGTCATCGGAGGTCCGCTCTACGTTGAGAGTGATTACTTAGACCTACTATATATCGACCATCTACATAATGTCAAGGACCAGGCAACCTCCCGCTCCTCTCTTTCTGAGCCTATCTTGGGCGGACTTTGTCCTGACATTCCGCGGCCAGGTTTTCTAGATGTCCGACCCTCTCCAACCCCACCCTCCCTCGAACCGTCGTCCCCCGGGGGTCAATCCCAACCCGGGCCCCAAGGCCCGCGTTTTGGGAGTACTCTGCTTCCTTCTCCTCCCTCAAGGGCCCAAGGGCTACCCCAGGACCGGAACAGCACCAGGCCGTCCGTCCCGGTAGGGGCTCTCGAGGGAGCCGTCCGGGTTGACGGCTTCCTCTCTGAACCGGTTTGGGGTGAAGCTCCGGCCATCGACGCCCTCACTATGATCGAGCCGGAGGAGGGCGGGGACCTCACCGGCCAAACACGAGTCCAGGTCCTGGCGAATTCCCGTTTCCTGGTGATCGGCATCGAAGCTCGAGATCCAGAGCCAGGGGGGATCGTGAGTACCTCCAAGGCCCGAGACCCAGAACTGAGAGGGGAGGACTACATCAAGATCGTCTTGGATCCGTTCCTGGACGGAAGAACTGGATACATTTTCGCCCTCAATCCAGGAGGTGCAAGGTATGACGCCCTTGTGGCTCGGCGTGGCGAGGGGGAGGACCGCCAATGGGATGCCGTGTGGGAGGCAGCAACGGCGAGGGACGAGGATGGATGGTCGGCAGAGATCCGAATACCTCTTCAAAGCCTAACGTTCGATGGGACCCTCGATCGATGGGGTTTCAACGTGGAGCGTCGGGTTGAGCGCCTCCAGGAGGTGAGTCGCTGGGCCAGCCCCTTCCGGGACGCCAAGATCGCTCAGACCATTAGGGCAGGGTACCTCACCAACCTCCCGGATTTCGACACGGGGCTTGGGCTCACGGTACGACCGGCAGTGGTAACCGGGGGAGAGAAGGCCGGAGAGGGCGGCTCCTGGGAGGAGGCCTTCGAGCCGAGCCTGGATATCTTCAAGCGATTGGGCACCAACACGACAGCCATGGCTACGGTGAATACGGATTTTGCCGAGACCGAGGTGGACACCCGGGAAGGATCTGACATCTTCGATTTTGGAGTGGGCCTCACGACCTTCCACAACTCCGATATCGTCCCCTTCTTCTCACGGCGAATCGGCCTCTTCGAAGGAGAGACGGTCCCACTGGAAGTTGGAGGAAAGGTCAGCGGAAAGACGGGGAATACCAACTATGGAGGCCTGGTGACTCGGACCGGGGAGGTGAATGACTCGGTCCCCGGTTCTACGATGGGCGCCTTCAGGGTGAGACAGAACGTTCTGGAGGAGTCCAACGTCGGGGCCATCGCCACCTTCGGTGACCCCTCAGGGGCTGAAGGGAGCTACATGGCCGGAGTTGACGCCACGTACCAAACCTCTCGGTTCCGGGGCACCAAAAACTTCATCGCCGGCGCCTGGGGAATGGTGACGGATCGGGAGGGTCTGTCAGGCGACAAAACCGCCTTCGGCGCCAAGCTCGATTACCCTAACGATGTTTGGGACATTGCTCTGACCTACCTCAGGATCGGAGACGGGTTCGATCCAGCCATGGGCTTCGTGCCCAGAAGGGGTATCCACAAGCTCAGCGGCGGCATGAACTACCGGTATTACTCGTCTTCCCTCCCCTGGATGCGGATGATGTTCTATGAGTTCATACCCACCGTCAT
>JBDHGR010000070.1:0-12544 GCA_039589815.1 Gemmatimonadota bacterium
CACGGCTGGCTGGCCCCCGGGAAGCCCTTTGGCATGCCATCATCCGGAAGAACCACGGTTGCAGCCATTTCATTGTCGGTCAGGACCATGCCAGTCCCGCGACGGAGGCAGGCGGGAGGTCCTTCTACGGCTTGTACGAGGCTCAGGAGCTGTTTGCCGAGCACGAGGAGGAGCTGGGGGCCACCATGCTCCCATTTCGGATGCTCGTATACGTCAAAGAGCGGGATCAATACCTGCCCGTGGATGAAATCCCCGAGGGTGTCACCACGTGGTCCATGTCGGCAGCGGAGTTGAAGGCCCGCCTGGACGACGGGCGGGAAATCCCTGGTTGGTTTACCTTCCCGGGCGTGGCAAAGGAGCTTCGCCGCCGGCATCCACCCAGGTCCCAAAAGGGCTTCACCGTCTTCTTCACGGGTCTCTCGGGTTCGGGAAAATCCACCATCGCCAACGTCCTCCGGACCAAGCTCCTGGAAGCCGGCGGCCGATCCGTGACTCTCCTGGATGGCGATATTGTCCGCCGGAACCTCTCCAGCGAGTTGGGTTTCAGCAAAGAGCACCGGGACCTCAACATCCTTCGCATCGGCTTTGTCGCCTCCGAGATCACCAAGGGGGGCGGGATCGCACTCTGTGCTCCGATCGCACCCTATGCCCATGTCCGGAAGCAGAACCGGGAGTTGGTATCTCGGCACGGAGGGTATGTGCTGGTTCACGTGAGTACCCCCCTGGAAGTCTGTGAGAGTCGGGATCGGAAAGGCCTGTACGCCAAGGCAAAAGCTGGAATAATCAAGGATTTCACAGGGGTGTCGGATCCGTATGAAACCCCGGGTGATGCCGACGTGGTCATCGACACCTCGGACATCACACCTGAGGAGGCGGCCCAACAGGTTTATCTGTTCCTTGAGAAGGAAGGATACGTCGGACCGGCGTCGAGCTGAGGCCCCTCCGGGCCGGCGGAGAAATGGCCCGGCCGATTTTCGAACCTTTGTCCTGGGAATCGAATTCCATCGTATGTCACGAGAGAACGATCTGGCCCGCATACGGGAGGCCCTGGAGGCTGCCGCCGAAGCCATTCGCCCCTTTGTTCCTGGGGCGGTGGACTACGACGAGAAGGGCAGCCGGGGGGACCCCGTTACGGCCGCGGACCTGGCGGCAAACGATGTGCTCTTGAAGCTCCTACCGTCCGCACATGAGGGGTGGCTCTCAGAGGAGACGGCTGACAGCCCGGACCGCCTCCGCCATCGGCGAGTCTGGGTCGTCGACCCTCTCGACGGCACCAGGGAGTTCGTGGAAGGAATCCCAGAGTGGTGCATTTCCGTGGGGCTGGTGGAAGCCGGCGTCCCGGTGGCCGGCGGGATCTTGAGCCCCTCCACGGATCAGTTGGTCCTCGGGGCTGTGGGGTTGGGGGTCACCCTGAATGGTGAGGCCATCAGACCGACAGGCGTGACGAGCCTCGACGGTGCCGTGATCCTCGCGTCGAGGAGTGAATGGAAGCGGGGAGAGTGGGACCGGTATAACGAGGCCCCCTTCTCCGTGAAACCGTGCGGATCAGTGGCGTTCAAATTGGGCCAGGTGGCGGCGGGTTTGGCAGACGGCACCTGGACCCTGAGTCCAAAACACGAGTGGGATGTCGCTGGCGGGGCGGCCCTTGTGATGGCGGGGGGAGGCACTCTCCTCCATGCCGATGGGACCCGGCCCCTCTTTAATCAACCCAGCCCCAAGTTGCCCAATTTCCTGGCGGCCACCGATGAGCTTCTCCTGGAGTTCAGGAAGGGATGGCTCACTTGAGGGATTTTCCCCTGATCGGTCCAGTACCTGACACTACTATCTCTTTCGGTTGACATCGGCTGGCGGAAACCTCCTCTTCCGGCCGGGCGCCAACCGTTCCCTCAACTTCCTGAGAACGAAGCCATGAAAGTCACCGTCTTAGGCACAGGTTACGTCGGACTCGTCGCTGGAGCCTGTCTGGCCGAGACCGGGAACGACGTGATCTGTGCGGATATCGACGAAGATAAGATCTCTCGCCTGTCCCGAGGTGAGATTCCCATCTACGAGCCAGGTCTGAAGCCCCTGGTGGAAAACAATCTGGCCTCTGCTCGGCTCAGGTTCACGACGGACATCGCGGAATCCGTGCGAGCATCAAACATCATATTCATCGCCGTCGGGACCCCACCTGACGAGGACGGATCCGCCGATCTCCAGCACGTTCTGGCGGTCGCGAAGAGTATAGGCCAGGCCATGCAGCGCGAGAAAATCGTCTGCACCAAGAGCACCGTGCCGGTGGGGACGGCCCAGAAGGTCCGGGAGGCCATCGAAAGGGAGACGGATGTGAAGGTTCACGTCGCTTCCAATCCCGAGTTCTTGAAGGAAGGAGCTGCGGTCAACGACTTCATGAAGCCGGATCGGGTTATCCTCGGCGTGGATTCATCTTATGCCGAGAGGCAGCTTACGGAGCTCTACGCACCGTTCGTCAGGACCGGAAACGCCATCTATCCCATGGATATTGCTGCGGCCGAGATCACCAAATACGCCGCCAACGCCATGCTGGCTACGCGAATCTCTTTCATGAATGCCATTGCGCAGCTCTGCGAAGCCACGGGGGCCGATGTGGACATGGTCCGGAAGGGCATCGGCTCGGACCGACGCATCGGCTCGGCCTTCCTCTTCCCGGGAGTCGGGTACGGAGGATCCTGTTTCCCCAAGGACGTGAAGGCGTTAGCTCGGACTATGCAGGAGGAGGGAGCGAACGCTGCGATTCTGGAGGCGGTAGAAGGTGTCAACGAGCAGCAGAAGCGTTTCCTCCTCGATCGGGTTTCGACTCGCTTCGGAGAGGATCTCTCGGGCCGTCGATTCGCCGTGTGGGGATTGGCCTTTAAACCGAATACCGACGATATGCGGGAGGCTCCGAGTTTGGTGACGATCCCTGCACTCCTGAATCGGGGTGCCACCGTGGCGGTGCACGACCCGGTGGCTGTGGAAGAGGCGAAACGCCACTTTGGCGAGGAGGTGGCGTACCACCGGAACAACTACGACGCTCTTCAGGGTGCCGATGCGCTCCTCATCCACACCGAGTGGCTCCCATACCGGAGACCCGACTTCGTTCGCATGAGAGAGGCGCTGGTGAATCCGGTTGTTTTTGATGGAAGGAACCTGTATCACCCGGGGACGATGCGAGAGCTCGGGTTCGAGTATCACTCGGTTGGGCGAGGGTCTGTGAGCCCCAAAGGCGAATAGGAATCAGGTATGCGAGTTCTCATCACCGGGGCCGCGGGGTTCCTTGGGTCCCATCTCGTCGATCGCTTCCTGGCCGGCGGGCATCGGGTTGTCGGGGTAGACAACTTCATCACGGGAACCTGGAGGAATCTGGAGCACCTGGAAGGAAATGAGGATTTCTTCTTCATCGAGCATGACATATCGATTCCGTTGTTCCTAGCTGAGAGAGTGGAAGGGGTGTTGCACTTCGCGTCGCCGGCCAGCCCGGTGGACTACCTGGAACTCCCGATCCAGACCTTGAAGGTGGGCAGCCTTGGCACCCACCATTCCCTGGGCCTGGCCAAGGCCCATGGTGCCCGGTTCCTCCTTGCGTCGACCTCGGAGGTGTATGGGGATCCCGAAATCCATCCCCAATCCGAGGACTACTGGGGCCACGTAAACCCTATAGGACCGAGGGGGGTGTACGACGAGGCCAAGCGGTTTTCCGAGGCCATGACCATGGCCTACCACCGGTTTCACGGGCTGCAAACCCGCATCGCGCGGATCTTCAACACCTATGGTCCCAGGATGCGTCCTGCCGATGGAAGGGTGGTCTCCAACTTTATCGTCCAGGGGCTCCGTGGGGAGCCCATCACCCTATACGGGGACGGGCAGCAGACCCGATCATTCTGTTTTGTCGAGGACGAGGTTGAAGGTCTCTTCCGTCTCTTCTTCTCAGATTATGCCGATCCCATGAACATCGGGAATCCGAACGAATTCACCATCCGGCAGCTGGCGGACATTGTTCTGGAAGAAACGGGTGGGAAATCAGAGGTGTCTGAACATCCGCTTCCCCAAGACGACCCGAAGGTAAGGCAGCCCGACATCTCCATTGCCAAGGCCATCCTGGAATGGGAGCCTCAGACGAGCTTGAGGGATGGTTTGAAGAATACCATTCCTTACTTCCGGAATCTGGTCGAAACGGAGGGGGCCCGTGCTCGGACGCTGAGCTGAGCCCGCCGATTGTTGAAATGAAGATCCTACTTACCGGTTCAGCCGGTTTCATCGCCTCCCATCTCGCCGAGCGCCTCCTGGAAGGGTCCCGCCAGGTGGTGGGTTTGGACAACTTTGATGACTTCTATGATCCAGCCATCAAGGAGGCCAACCTGGTACGGGCACGGGACCACGAGACCTTCACCCTGGTCCGGGGCGACATCAGGGACGAACGGACCTTGGCCTCTTTGCCCCGGGGGATCGATACCATCGTGCATATCGCCGCCAGGGCAGGGGTTCGTCCCTCCATTGTTCGACCGGCTCTCTACTACGATGTGAACGTCAACGGGACCCTCAATCTCATGGAGTTTGCCAGAGAAAGAGGCATCAACCGCTTCATATTCGCCTCTTCCTCCTCTGTGTATGGGAACAACGAGAAGCTCCCGTTCTCAGAGGAAGATCCAGTGGACAAACCCATTTCCCCATATGCTGCCACCAAAAGGGCGGGGGAGCTTATGGGCCATGCCTATACCCATCTCCATGGGGTTACCTGCCTGTGCCTCCGGTTTTTCACCGTCTATGGACCCCGGCAACGTCCCGACCTGGCCATTCACAAGTTCGCCCGGCTCATGGCTGCCGGAGAGGAGCTACCCATGTTCGGCGACGGGAGCTCTCAGAGGGACTACACCTACGTCGAGGATATCCTCCAGGGGGTTGAAGGGGCTTTGGAATGGCTCGGAACAAACGAGGGCGGTCATGAAATCGTGAACCTGGGTGAGAGCCGGACGATCAGCTTGAAGGAAATGATCCGCGTTCTGGGGGAGGAGTTGGGGGTGGAGCCTCGCATTCGGAGGTTTCCGGAACAGCCTGGCGACGTGGCCAGGACCTACGCCGACATCTCCAGGGCACGGGACCTTCTAGGGTACGACCCGAGGGGGGATTTTAGGGAAGGAATCCGGACGTTCGTAAGGTGGTTTCGGGAGGGGGAGGGCGGGTCCGGCACGTAACCGGCATCGGCCCTGTCCCTAGACCAGACGGCTCCCCTGGAAGTAGTTTTGAAGATTGGATCGACACAGGAGGGTTCCTCCTCTGCAGAACCCAAGGGACGACTTGGGAAAGACGACTATGTCCGACACTGGAAACCTCTCGGCGAAACAACTCATCGAGAGAGGCATTTGTGCCTGGGAAAGGGCTGATTACGAGGCCGCTTTGGAGTTGTTCCAGGCGGTCTTGGAGCAACACCCCGGGTTTGCCGACGTTCATAACAAGGCCGGCCTCTGTTTGGCCATGTTGGGTGATCCGGAGGCTTCTCTGGAAGAGTTCGACAAGGCGTTGGCCATCTCCGAAACCTATGCCGAGGCTCACTTGAACCGGGCTATCGTTCTCCAGGGCCTTGGACATTTCGAGGAAGCCCGCAGGCACCTGCGGAGGGCCGATGAGCTCGATCACTGGGAGTCCGATGAGTTTCCGTCGGACGTGGGCCATAGGATCGCCATCGCCCACGCGAAGCTCGGAGATCTCTATCTTGTGGCGGATCACCCTGAAGAGGCGGCGGGAGAGTACCGGAAGGCTCTGGCCGTTCGCACCCGATTCCTGGACATCCGATCGAAGTATGCGGAAGCGCTCATGGGAATGGGTCGTTGGAAGGATGCCCAGGAGCAGTTGGAGACCATCCTGGAAAACAACCCGGCCTTCACCAGTGCCCGGTTGAGCCTCGGTTTGACTCTTCACAGGCAAGGGGAAGATGAACGAGCCCGCGAGGAGTGGGAGCGATGTCTCGAGGAGGATCCCCGTGACATGAGGGCCAAGGCCTACCTGGCCTCCCTCGGCGAGGGTTCTGGGTCCATGGGCTAGGTCTTGTTGGCATGAAAGCTGCCTTTTAATGGAGCCGCGTCCCGGTTCGGGCGCGGCTTCGTTAGGTTGGAGGGGCTGGTGTTCTCTTTCGTTGCCCTGGTTACATTAATGGAAATGACTCGATTCGAGACGGTTCGACACAGTGTGTGCCACATGCGGCTGGTGCCGGCACCTTTCCTTTGCCTCTTATTGATCGCGGGATGCACACCCCTGAGCGAGGAAGGAAGCTCCATCTTCAGGGGGGATCAGGCATTTGCCAACGGTGATCTGGAGGAAGCTCTGGCCGAATACAGGCTGGCACTTCTCCAGGGCGCTTCAGAAGCGGAGAATTACGCCCGGGTGGCCCATACCTACATTGCTTTGAAGAGGATCGACGAAGCCAGGGAACATTATTGGCTGGCGGTGGCGGAGGATTCTACCCTGACCGACCAGGCCCTCTCCGATTTTGTTCACCTGGCACGTGAGGAAGAAAGGATCGGGGATCGGTACGGTATGGCCTCTGCCGTTGAGACGGCTCTCGAATTCCGGCAAGGAATCAGTCTGGAGGACCTCGTCCTTCCCCTGGCTCAACACTATTCGGACGTTGGCGAGTACGGTCGGGCCCTCCCCTTTTACCAGAAAGCGCTCTCGGCCCTCGATCCGGACTCTCTCCCGCGAGTCCTCTTTGAAACCGCCGTGGCCTATGATGAGGTTGGCGACTGCGAGAGTGCGGTAATCTACTACGAAGAATACCGAGACCGGGTGCCAAGGGGGCGGCGGACGGAGGTCCATTGGCGTTTAGGGCACTGCTCTCTGGAGCTGGCTCAACTCAGACGTTCAGAGGGCGATGACGAGGAGGCACTTCGACACCTGGAAACCCTCCTGGAGATCGGGGAACCCCAAAACCGCCTTGCCAGGGGGTATTTCCTCAAAGGGGAGATCCTCGGGGTCCGTGGGGAATGTGAGGCGGCGATAGAGGCATATGAGCAGGTCCCGGTCATGGACCCATCCGGAAACAGCGCAGTCGTGGACAGTGCCGAATTCAGGATCGATCAGATCCTCTTCGGGGGGCGGTTCGATCGGTCTTTCCAACGACTGAGAGCGGGGGAGCTTTCCGACTCCTGTTTTCCCCCAGGGCCCCGCCGTGGCCGGGCGATCCGCCGCGGAGGCGGCTGAAGCGGTAACCAACCCTATCCCCAGAAAAGACCTACCTAGACCATGGGCGTTCCCTTTCTTGATCTCAAACTTCAGTACAACCGGTTAAGAGCTGATATCGACGAGGCCGTAGCTAGGGTGGTCTCTTCCCAACGTTTCATCTTGGGCCCGGAGGTTCAGGCCTTGGAGGAGGAAATCGCCGACCACCTGGGCGTCCCTTTTGCGGTTGGGGTTGCCAGTGGGACCGACGCCCTCCTTCTACCTCTCATGGGTTTGGAGCCGGAGGTTGGAGAAGAGGTCATCATTCCGGCGTTCACTTTCTTTGCTACTGCCGGGGCTGTCTGGAACTCTGGCTTCTCCCCCGTTTTCTGCGATGTCGATCCAGACACATACAATGTCACGGCCGAGACAATGGAAGCGGCGTGGACCCATCGGACCAGGGCGGTAATACCGGTGCATCTCTTTGGCCAGATGGCTCCCATGGCCGAGATTAGGGAGCTCTGCAAAAGGAAAGAGGCCATCGTCCTGGAGGACGCCGCTCAGGCCATTGGGGCCTGGCAACTCTACCCGGGCGCGCGGCTCGGAGGAGATCGGTCGGGTCAGCCAAGCCTATCTCTTGACGAGTCGGACAGATCCGATGGGTGGATGATGGCCGGGGCGTTGGGAGATGCCGGGGCGTTTTCCTTCTTTCCTACGAAGAACCTGGGAGGATTCGGAGATGGGGGCCTGGTCACGACAGCCGATGAGGCGTTTGCGGAGAGGGTCTCCAAGCTCCGGGTCCACGGCGGGAAGCAGATGTACCACCACGAGATGGTCGGAACGAACTCTCGTCTCGATGCCCTTCAAGCCGCCGTCCTGCGGGTAAAGCTGCCTCATCTCGGTGGTTGGGCCGACGCTCGCCGACGGAACGCGTCCCTCTATGACGAAATCCTGAACGGGGTGGAGGGGGTTCGGACCCCCCTCGTTTCCCCCGGAAACTCTCACGTGTACAACCAATACACCCTCCGGGTCCATCAAAGAGACGAGTTGAGGGAACACCTGGCTCAGCGCGGGATCGGAAGCGGGCTTTATTATCCACTGGGCCTTCATCTCCAGGAGTGTTTTCACGGCCTCGGGGGCCGACCCGGAGACCTCCCTGTCACGGAGGCCCTTACAGAGGAGGTCGTGAGCCTACCTATCTTCCCCGAGCTGACGGAGGGGCAGGTCACTGAAGTGGGAGAGGCGGTCAGGGGGTTCTACTCCGGGTAGCCGGCATCCGGCCTTCCCGGGACATTCGTATCTAGCCATCTTTCTAGGCTAAAGGACGAACACCGGACCACTTCCAGGGTAACTTCTAGGGATGCGAAAAGGACACATAACCGTCGTCATCAGCTTCTTCTTTCTCGCCCTCCTGGGTGGTTGTGCCTCTACGTCCCCATACGAGGGTGTAGAGCCCGACGACCTTTTCGATCTCGCAGCTCAGGAGTTCGATCAGGGGGATTGGGACAAAGCCGTCCAGGCCTTTGAGCGCCTCATTTTTACCGAGCCGACCTACCCGCGCCTGGTTGAGGCCCGGATGTACCTTGCGAGGGCCTATTACAACAAGGGCGAGTTCATCACTTCCGTGTCCGAGTTCACCCGTGTTCTCGACAGGCACCCAGGTCACGAACTGGCGCCCCAGGCTTCCCTGGGAATCTGTCAGTCCTATGTGGCCCAGGCCCCCCATGTGCAGCGGGACCAGACCGTCACTGTGCAGGCTTGGAGCGCCTGCCAGAACACACTGATTGATTTCCGTGGCACCCAGGTGGCAGTGGAGGCCGAAGCCCTTCGCGACGAGATGGAAGACCAGCTGGCAGAGAAGATCTTCGCCAACGGAGACTTCTATTTTCGGCGAAAACTCTACCACTCGGGCATCATCTATTTCAACGACGTCCTGGACCAGTACCCCAGGAACTCCTGGGCGGCCCAGGCCCTCCTGCGTCTCCATCAGTCATATTCTCAGCTGGATTGGACCACAGAGGCTGAAGAGGCGCGGGAACGCCTGCTCAGGGAGTTCCCTGACTCGGACGCCGCCCGGGAGATTGGGGCCGACGGTGGCGGTGGGGGAGGTGGGGAGAAAGGGACTACCTGAGGCGTGCCACCCCTGCGCCTGGGTCTCTTCGGCGGTACCTTCGATCCGCCCCATTTCGGCCACCTCATGGTGGCGCAGGAAGCGGTGGAGCGTCTCTCCTTGGATCGACTGTTGTTCCTGGTGGCCGGGCTTCCACCTCACAAGGTTGGGGAGGGATCATCCCCTCCGGGCATCCGGATGGAGATGACCCGGGCAGCCGTGGCCGGCAATCCGGTCTTTCAGGTGAGTGAGGTGGAGTTGAACCGGGAAGGACCCTCGTACACCGTGGACACGCTTCGGCAGTATAAAGCGGGCCATCCCCACGCAGAGATCTTCTTCCTCCTGGGAGCAGATCAGCTGGCGGAGTTCCACGAGTGGCAGGATCCCGCGGGAATCGCCGGATTGGCGACTCTGGTGGCCTTCGGGCGAGAAGGGGTGGACCCCGCCCAGATGAAGCCGATCAAGCTGGAGCCCGGGGAGGGTGTGGACTTCATCTCCCTTCCGGTTACCCGGATGGACATATCGTCATCGGGGATCCGGGCCCGGAGGAGGGAAGGCCGCTCCATCCGGTACCTGGTGCCTGAGGACGTAAGAAGAATCATCGAGACTCATCGCCTTTATAGATCGATCTCATGAAAGCAATGATTAAGAAGCTCCTGGGGTCACAACACGCCAGGGAAGTCAAGAAGCTCGAGCCGGTCGTGGATCAGATCAACCAGATCTGCGACGGACTATCCTCCCTTTCGGACGATGAGCTCAAAGAGAAAACGGATCACTTCCGGGCCCGCATCAAGGAGCGAACCCAGCCCCTGGAGGAAGAGATTGAGGCCCTCCGGGATGAGAAGAGGCGTTCGGAAGATGCCGACCACCGCGAAGCTCTGAACCAGCAGATCGGTGGCTTGGACGGGCAGCTCCTTGAGGCCATTGAAGAAGCCCTCGACGACCTCCTCCCTGAGGCCTTTGCAGTGGTGAAGGAGGCCTGCAGGCGGAACCTGGGGAAAGAGATCGTTGTTACCGGCCAGAAGATGACCTGGAACATGGTGCCATACGATGTCCAGCTCGTCGGAGGGATCGCTCTTCACCAGGGGAAAGCCACCGAGATGGCCACGGGGGAGGGAAAGACCCTGGTGGCCACCATGCCGCTATACCTCAACGCCCTGGCTGGACGGGGTGCCCACCTCGTTACCGTGAACACCTACCTTGCCCAACGGGACGCGGAATGGATGGGCGTGATTTACGGTTTCCTCGGGTTGTCGTTCGATGTCATCGACCTCCATGACCCGGGAACAGCTGACCGTCGTGAAGCTTACAATGCCGATATCACATACGGCACCAACAACGAATTCGGCTTCGACTACCTCCGGGACAACATGGTCCACACCCTGGACCAACGGGTTCAGCGCCAACATCACTACGTCATCATCGACGAAGTAGACTCGATCCTCATTGACGAAGCCAGAACTCCCCTCATCATCTCCGGTCCCGTGGGGAAGGACACGTCGACGCCCTTTAAGCAATTCTCTGCCATGGTGTCGAATCTCTACCGGAAACAGACGCGTCTAGCCAACCAACTGGTGTCGGAGGCGGAAAAGCTCCTGGAGGGGGAAGACCAAAACGAAGAATACCAGGCTGGCGAGAAGCTCCTTGCGGTAAAACGGGGCACGCCCAAGCACCGGAAGCTTATGAAGATGTTCGCCGACGAGCCCCGCTTGCAGAAGTTGGCACAGCGGGTCGAAGGTGACTACATGCGGGAGAAGATTCTTCACGAGATCGATGAGCAGCTCTTTTTCGCCATGGACGAGAAGGGACACAACGTCCACCTCTCGGATAAGGGCATCGAGGAGCTGAGTCCCAATGATCCAGAAGCCTTTATCATCCCCGATCTGTCCCATGCAATTGGGGCCATAGGGGAGGACGGGTCGAAATCGGTGGAGGAAAAACGGACGGCCATCCAGGAGCTGGAGGCCGCGTATGCGGCCAAGAGTCAGAAGATGCACGTGATCCACCAGCTCTTGAAGGCCTATACCCTCTTCCATAAGGACGAGCAGTACATCATCGGGGAAGACGGGTCCGTGGTCATCGTGGACGAGTTCACGGGTCGGCAGATGGCGGGTCGGCGGTGGAGTGATGGGCTCCACCAGGCAGTCGAAGCTAAGGAAGGTGTGGAGATTCGTGGTGAGACCCAGACCCTGGCCACCATCACAATCCAGAACTACTTCCGGATGTACGACAAACTGGCCGGAATGACGGGTACCGCGGAAACCGAGGAAAACGAGTTCCACCAGATCTACACTCTGGACGTTCTCGTCATCCCCACGAACCGCCCCGTTATTCGTGACGACCGTGACGACCTGATCTTTCGCACGAAACGGGAGAAGTTCACGGCCCTCATGGATGAAGTAGAACGCCTGAACCAGATGGAGCTTCCGGTACTGGTGGGGACGACCAATGTCGAGGTGTCTGAGACCCTCTCTCGAATGCTCAAACGCCGGGGCCTCAAGCATAACGTCCTTAACGCGAAGCATCACAAGAAGGAATCAGAGATTGTTGCCGAGGCTGGGATTCCTGGTGCGGTAACGATCGCCACGAACATGGCCGGGCGGGGCACCGACATCAAACTCGGTGAGGGCGTCACCGATACGCGGACGGTTTCCTGGGCGAAGGCCAGAGGGTTGCCCTTGGAGGATCTCCTACCGGTGGATCCTGTCCGGTATAAGGAACCGGAGAAGCTCACAGACGATGACGTCCTTGAAGTAGGCGGTCTCCATATTCTCGGGTCGGAACGCCATGAGTCCAGGCGGATCGACCGCCAGCTTCGGGGTCGATCGGGCCGTCAGGGGGACCCAGGCGCCTCTCAGTTTTTCCTCTCCCTCGAAGATGACCTCATGCGCCTCTTCATGAATGACCGGGTTGCCGGAGCCATGGAGAAGTGGGGCGTCCAGGAGGGGGAGGTGATTACTCATGGGCTGGTAACGAAATCGATTGGGCAGGCCCAGAAGAGGGTGGAAGGAAACAACTTCGAAGCCCGGAAGAGGCTGTTGGATTATGACGATGTCATGAACCAGCAACGGGAGGTCATCTACGACCTGCGCCTCTTTGCCCTCGAGGGAGGCGAAGATCTCAAGGGTGAGATCTGGGAGATGATCGACCATTCGGTCAGGGAAATGGTCGATGAATTCTGCGACCCCGAAACCCCCGCCGAGAACTGGGACCTCGCCGGCCTCAGGAGAAGGCTCCTGTTGGACTTTTTCATCATGGCCCCTGGGCTCCCGGATGTGAATCCCG
>JBDHGR010000071.1:0-18683 GCA_039589815.1 Gemmatimonadota bacterium
GGGAGCCAGCAGCTGTTTATAAGTGACATAATCCCCGGAAGAGAGGAGAGGTTGGGCAAAGAGCTGAAAAGAGAGACTCGGGGAGAACGTCCAGTTGATACGTGCCTGCATGGACACCGACCGACGCTCGAGCTCCCCGAAGAGGTACCTGCGCCCATAGGTGGGATCGTACGACAGGGTCGAAGTAGAAGTGACGTATTGATCGGTTACGGTCTGTTTGCTGATCCTGGGCGAAAAGGAAAGGTCCAATTGATCCGACGGCTTGATGCTCAGCCTCGCGTCGAAGCTGAGATTGTCTCCTGAATCATCGAATCCCGTCGTCCTGCTGAACCCGAGCCTGGCACTCACCGGTTTCCTGGCATCGGTGGTGATCCCTCCACGGACGGTGGCGCTGCCCGGGTCCAACATGACCGGGCCACCCCGGGTGAAGGAGTAGTTGTAATGATCAGGGCTGTAGGTGACGGTCAGGTCACCACTCCAGTCGTTGATGAAGGTGCTCCTGGCCGTAATGTTCGCGGTCCCGGTGAGGCGGGCGTTTTCCCAGGATTCCCATGAGCCCGCTTCGTCCAGGGCCTCGTGGCTCCAGCTGCCCGCCATCCAGGAGAGGAAGTTGTAACTCTTGTACCAGGAGCCCGGACGGATTTCCCGGTAGCTGAGGCTGGCCCCGGCCTCCATGTGCTCGGAAGATCTGCTGAACCCGAGATCGTTGACCTCCAAGCCCGAAGTGGTCTCTCCGATCCACCCACCTCCGGTCCAGTGTTCACCGTTTTGACGACTCAGCTGAAGCCGCCACTGAGCCCCGGTTATGGAAGTGGCGGTGGAATCCACCGCTAGGCGGGTCGCATCCGGCCGTTGGAAGTAGTGGTTGCTGGAGCGCTGGATCCTGATCAGGGAAGCAGGGTCCCCCCTGACATGGCTCCCGGCGAAGAAACCATTCAATTCCCAATCTCGGTCGTTCCATTGATGCTGAAAGCGAACCCCGGTGCTGAAGGCCTCGGAAGACAGGAAGTCGAAGCTTCCATTGGAGGGAAGGTTCCGGTCCATGGCCGTGACGATCCCGCCGATTTGGGAGGCCCCTCCGTTGAAGTCCTGCTGAAGCTTCACCACGCCGTACTGTGCTCTGGGCTCCACCAGAAAATCCTCGAATCGGCCCTCGTCGCTGTAATAAGCCCGGCCCTCCTCGGCATCGGTCATGGCGGCGAGGGCGCCGAAGGAGAG
Organism: Gemmatimonadota bacterium; assembly: GCA_039589815.1. Classification (GTDB taxonomy): domain Bacteria; phylum Gemmatimonadota; class Gemmatimonadetes; order Longimicrobiales; family Gaopeijiaceae; genus JABDNZ01. The sequence goes on from JBDHGR010000071.1 coordinate 1,219, forward strand.
CCCCCCATTCGTCCTGCCGGTGAGCTTTGCCGCCCCGAGGATTGTGGCGTCCGTGGGTTTCTCGGAAAAACTGGCGGTAAAAGGAGGAAAACCCTGAGGGGCCCGGCCGATCCGTCTGGAATAGAACAGCTCGTCGGAGCGACCCGTGAGCCCGAGGCTGAAGTCGAACACCTGGGCGTCCTCCACAAAGAAGGGCCTCCGCTCCTCGAAGCGGGTCTCGAAAGCCGAGAGGTTGATGACCGCCGGGTCCGCCTCCACCTGACCGAAGTCCGGATTGATGGTGGCGTCGAGGCTGAAAGCCGACCCTAGCCCCAGGCGAAGGTCCATGCCGACCCTGCCATTGACATCCGACCCGTCGAAGAACGGATCCCCTGACTCGGACGGCCCCGTGTGAAGGCTGCTCACCGCATAGGGCCGGACTTCGATTCGTCTTGAAGGCCTCGGGACACGGACGTTTTCCAGGGTCCCGAATTGGCTGACGAAACCCTGCCGGGTCCGGGATCGGAGGGAAAAGTAACTGGTCTCGTTGGACGACATCCGCTTCCTGGCGAAATTCACGCCCCACGTTTGAACGTCCTCGGCGGACTCGAAACGGATCTGGGACAAAGGGATCCGGATCTCAGCCGTCCATCCCTGATCGTCGTGGTGGACCTCCGACTCCCACACGGCGTTCCAGGCCCGGTCCAACCGCTGGTCGTCGTAGTAGTATTGGTCGACCTGCACATTTGCCGCGTTTACACGGAAATAGTAACCGGTGCGACGATCCTGGTTCGGATCAAGGGAAACGGAGATGTAGTCGTAGACGCCCTCCTGATCCCTCCGTACGAGGCGCCCGACGATAGTGGTGGGATCCGACTCGTACATCCGAGCCCCCACATAGATCGCATCCTCGCCGATGAGGAGTCTTACCTCGGTCTCCTCCTCGGCGGGGACCCCCTCCACGGGCGTCCCTTGGGTGAAGCCGGTGGCAACGGGTGCCTCGGACCAGGCATCCTCATCCAGGAGGCCGTCCATGGAGATTTCACCGACGAGTTGACCCGCTTCAGCCCGCGGTCGGATGACGGTAGAGGCGTCCCCTTCCGGGACGGCCTGCCCCTGCAACTGTTGTGCTCTCATCAGCTCCGCACCGGCCAGGAGGCTGAGAGCGACGAGAACTGGAGCCAGCGGAGTTTTGGTGGTCATCGGTTCAGGAACTCGATGTCGCAGTCGGGTTTCAGGAATCTGCAGAGGGTCTGTTCGTAGACCCTCTGCATGAGGACGAAGCTTTCGAGGCTGTATGCAGCCCCGTGTGCGCCTCGAGGATAGAAGCGGAGCTCGGCATCCTTCCCGGCATCCGTCAACGCCGTGAGGAGTTGCATCGTCTGCCGCGGCTGTACGTTCTCGTCCATGCCCGAGTGCACCAGGAGCAAATGGCCTTCCAGGTTGTCCACCATGGACATTACCGAGCTGGCCTCATAGCCGTCGGGGTTGTCCTCCAGAAGGCCCATATAACGCTCGGTGTAGATGGTATCGTAGATGCGCCAATCGGTCCCTGGTGAGTTGGCGATCCCCAACCGGAATACGTCCGGATGGGCCAGCATGGTGAAGATCGAGGTGTAGCCGCCGTAGCTCGTGCCCATGATGGCCATGTGCTCACCGTCCACCCAGGGCTGGGAAGCCAGGTAACGGCCCACTTCGGCGAAGTCGTTGGCCTCCCAATGACCCACACGGCGGTAGACCATCTTCATGAAATCCCGCCCGTAATTGCCGGAACCCCGGTTGTTCAGCCCCACCACGATGTACCCCTGTTGCGCCAGGTACTGATTGAAGAAGTCGCTGGCAAACTGATCGTATACCTGCTGGGACCCCGGTCCTCCGTAGATGGAGAGCACCATGGGGTACGCCCGGGCCGGATCGAACCCCGGGGGCAGAACCATGGACCCATCCAACATGACCCCGTCCGAAGTTTCGAAGGTGAAGAGCTCCGCAGGGCTATAGGCGTTGGACTCAACCCATCGGGTCGTGGCCGCATTGTCCTCGAGGAGGGTGAGGCGCCCTTCGGTGGTGCTCCGAAGCTCCACCTGGAGAGGAGTTTCCGTGTTGGACCATCGGTCCAGGTAGTACTTGCCGTTGGGGGAGACATCGAGCCCGTGGTTCCCCCTTCCTTCCGAGAGCCGCCGTTTTCCGAAACCGTCGAAGCCAACGGCGTAGAGCTGCCGTTCAAGGGGAGAGTCCTCCGCCGACGTGTAGTAGATGGTCCTGGAATCCAGGTCCACAGCTTCCACCCGGATCACGTTCCAGGGCCCCGAGGTCACCTGGTTCAACAGGTTTCCCTCGTAGTCGTAGCGGTACAGGTGTTGGTGGCCGTCCCGGTCGGAAATCCAATGGAATTCCTCCAGGCCTTCAGGAAAGAAGAAGAAGTGCTCGATGCCTGCAAAGAAGTCGTAGACATCCAGCCAGGTGTCCGACCTCTCTTCGAAGACCAACTCCCGCTCTCCGGTTGTCACATCGAAGAAGAAGAGCTGAACGTGGTTCTGGGGCCGGTTGAGGGTGACCACCGCCAGGGTGTTGGGGCGACTCGTCCAATAGATCCTGGGGATGTAATGTTCCTCCGGGATTCCCGTATCGAGCCAGACCACTTCACCTTCCCCGGCGTCTGCCACACCGATTCGGACAGTCGGGTTGGGCTCCCCCACCTTGGGAATGGTGATCTCCAGGAACTCCGGATGCAGGCCGCTCCAGTCGGTGATGGCGATGCTGGAAACCTCCCGCTCATCCGTTTGCCAGAAGGCGATATGGGTCCCCCCGGGCGACCACTCCCAGGCCTCAGCGATCCCGAACTCTTCCTCGTAAACCCAGTCGAAAACGCCGTTGAAGACGCTGTCCGTCCCACCGGTGGTCAGTCTCGTGGTTCGGTCGGAAGCCAGGTCGAAAGCATAGAGATCACCGCCCCGCTCGTAGCCTACCCGGGCACCGTCAGGCGACAGCTCCGCGCTCCGAACGTCGTCTGCGACCAAACTCAGCTCTCCGTCCTCCAGATCGTAGAGGTAGTAGTCGGAAATCCCGGAACGTCGGTAAATGGGGCGAAAATCGGTCTGGAAAAGCACGTGCCGGGAGTCGTTCGCCCACTGGAAGGAGTTGTAAGAGAGGGTGCCGCCATCGGCCATTCGGAGAGAGGAAGCCGTGAAGATCACTTCGTCATCGAGGTCGGCCGGGTCATAAACCCGGACTTCCTCGATCTGGGTGGAGGGGTTCGTGGTCGTGTAGGAGAACCGATCCCCACCGTCGATCCAGTTCACGCTGGCCGGGCCGGCGTTGCCGGCCAGGATGCCCGCGGCCTGTATGGCGCCGAAGACACCTTCGAACCGTTGTCTCTCGTCCGTCTCGTGGATGGGAGCCTGGGGCGCCTCCCGAGGGGGCGTCGGGTCGGAAACGGCGGGGGCTGAAGGGGCGGGAAGGGGGGTTGGCCCCGGGCCCCCAGCGCAGGCGGCCAGGAATCCGGTAAGGGCAAGGAGGGTCGTGGCACGGGAAAAGATGGGTCGCATGGTCAGCTCGGTTTCAGTTCGGTGCGGCAGATATCCGTTCCGAATGTAGGGGAAGAGGGGGAATGCGGCACTCCCCCGGATCCCCGCCTCCCGAACTCCCACTCCTGACGGCGATGATTATCTTCCTAACATTCCAGGGGGCTTGGGTGTCATTATGAGCAGACCCCAAATGAAAAACCGTCGAAGGATCCGACGCGAAAAAAGCAGAGAGGATGCACCATGAGTAGGATGAATATTCGAAGCGCCGCGTTTTCGGCTTTGTTTTTGGCGCTCGTTCTCCCGATGAGTCTTTCGGCACAGGAAGAGCCCGAACCCTATCAGATCGGCAGGGCCCTTCCACCCCTCCCTGCGGGTGGGGTGCTGGTGGAGATGACACTGGAAGAGGCCATCGCCCGAGCGCTGGAGATGAACCTGGATATCCAGTCGGCGAGACTCAACCCGGAGATCCAGAACTATTCCCTGTTCTCGGCTCGAGCGGCATTCGCCCCCAGCTTTTCAATGACCGTGGGGCAAAACAACTCCAGCCAGCAATCGACCAGTCAGTTGGATGGGGGCGCCCGAACTTCAACAGATCGTCTGACCTTCAACACTTCCATTTCCAAGCCCGTTCCTTGGTATGGTGGCCAACTGAGCGCTCGATTCAACAACAGCCGGACAGAGACCAACAACTCCTTCTCGACGCTCAATCCGTCGTTTCGATCTTCTCTCAGCTTCTACTACACGCAACCTCTTCTTTCCGGTTTCAGGATCGACAACCAGCGCAATGCCTTGCGGACTCAGGAAATCCAGTTGGAGATCACCGACATCCAGATCCTGAGCCAAATTGAGAACATCACGAACCGCGTGAGAACCAACTACTGGGGGCTCAGAACGTCCATCGAACAGATCGAGATCCTGCGGCGGAGCCTGGCCCAGGCCCAGGAGCTGTTGGCGCAAAACCGGATCCGCGTGGAGTTGGGCACCATGTCGGAGCTCCAGGTAGTCCAGGCGGAGGCCCAGGTAGCCAACGCCGAACAGTCTCTCCTGAATGCTGAGGTTCAGTGGCGGAACCAGGAACTGACCTTCAAACGCTTGCTGCTCGGCGGTGCCGACGACCCCCTCCTCCTTCAAACGGTGAATCCCACGGATCTGCCGCAGATTGCGGAGCAGCCGGTTGACATCCAAGCCGCCATCCAGGCGGCCCTTGGCCAACGCACCGACATCAGGCAGCAGAGACAACAACGAGACATCTCGGAGCTGAACCTGGAAGTGACACAGGACAACCTCAAACCCAGCCTGAACCTCTCAGCCAGCTACTCGGTTTCAGGTGTCGGGGGAGATCAATATCAGAGAGATCAACTCGGGGGCGAGCCTGTCCTTATTGCCCCGGGAGGTTATCAGGATGGGCTTCAGGCCATTTGGGATCGTGACACCCCCACCTGGAACCTCTCCCTCAACTTCTCCTATCCCATCGGCAACCAATCTGCCAAAGCCAACCTCGAGAGGGCTCATCGTGACGGAAGTGACCAACGCCGGATTGGCGGTGGGTGACACCTATCTCCAACTTCAGGCGGCCCAGCGTAGTCGGGAAGTGTCGGAGCGGAGCGCTGAGATTGAACAGACGCGGTTCAGTGTGGGCGCATCCACCAACTACGAGACCACGCAGGCCCTGGACGACCTCAGGTCGGCTCGCCTCTCGGAGCTCAGGGCCATCATCAACTACATCAACGCCATCGCCGAGTTCGAGAAGGTGCAGAGGGTGGGGGGGTAAGAAACGGCGCTCACCACTTCGGCTTCGGCCTTCGGGGGTTGTCCTGCGGGGCAACCCCCCCTCTTTTTGAGTGGTTCAACCCGCGAAAATACTTTTCGAATGTACGCAATGGTTCGGAGGAACTCATGAAGACGAAAGCCCTCGCAGCCGGCCTTCTCCTACTGCCTTTGGTCTTCCCCTTCTCTGGAGCCAGAGCCCAGCGTGTGGAATACCCTCCCGAAGAGTTTGAGGCCCGGCGGCAGGCACTTTGCGAATCCCTCGGCCGGGAAGGGCACATCCTCATGTTCGGGAAGACGATCATGCCCGCGGGAGTGCGGTTTCGGCAGGATAACGACTTCTTCTATTTCACTGGAAACGCTGATTTGAACGCCATCCTGTTCATGGACGCTGCCACCTGCGATGCGACCCTGTTTCTTCCTGCCCAAACCGAGCGGGAGGCCAGCCGGGACGGATGGAACATGCTCTACCAGGAGGGCGTTTGGGAGGCCCATGGTTTCACGGCGGTCCACCCCCTTACACACCTTCAGGAATTCCTTGCCCGCAACCGGAACGGGGGGCAACAGAACCTTTACGTAAGGCTTTCGGAAAGCACTGAGGTCAATCAGTCGCGGACCGACATAGCTATCTACACCGCCCGGAGGATGGCCAACCCCTTTGGTGCGTTTCCCACCGAAGACGCCTGGCGCGTTACGACTCTCAGAGAGCGCTTCCCCTACTACGTCCTCAAAGACGTGACTCCCCACATCGATCCCCTCCGCATGATCAAGAGCCCCCGGGAAATCGAGGCTCTCAAACGGAACGGGTGGGTTAGCGCAGAGGCCCATATCCAGGCGATTGGTGTGACGCGGGTCGGCGGTTGGGAATACGAGATCGAAGCCGAAGCCACTCACGTCATGCTCCAACATGGGGCTGAAGGCGCCGGTTACCCAGCCATCGTCGGAGCGGGCCCCAACAGCAACATCTGGCACTACCGAGAGAGCAGCCGACAATTGCAGGACGGTGACATCATCGTCATGGACTACGGGGCTTCCATGGGGTATCTGACCATGGATATCACCCGAACCTGGCCCGCTTCGGGCGAGTTCACGGAACTACAAGAGAGGGCCTACCGCTGCACGCTGGAGGCCGAAAAGGCCATCATCGCCGCCATGCATCCCGGGGTTACACGCCAGGAAACACAAGCCATCGCCGAAGAGATCTTCGAGCGATGGGGATTCCATGACCAGTACCCCGGTGGGGCCGGCCATTTCGTCGGTATGAGCGTTCATGACGTTGGGGACTATGCCCTGCCTTTCCAGCCCGGCATGGTCATCGCCGTGGAGCCGATCATCGATATCCCCGAGGAAGACTTACATATCCGCATCGAGGACACCGTCCTGATTACGGAGGAAGGCCCGGTGATTCTCTCGGCTCACGTGCCGAAAGAAGTGGATGAGGTCCTTGCTATGGTGGGGAGGCGTGCCAAAGAGGGATCTCGGGACTAGGTATTTATCCCGTCCGAGAGGTACGACCGCCTCTATGAACACCGCGGGCCCCGACCTCTACGGTCAGGGCCCGTTTCTAGCTCCCGAAGGCGGTCGGCCAGCGCCGGTTTCTTTCAGCCTTTTCTTATGTTAGCGCTTCGTGCCCGTGACGAATCCACCCATGCCGCCAGCGTCGAACTCTCCGGAGAAGTCGCTCCCTTCGAAAACGACCGCGAAGAAGACGGTCATATCGGGCGAGTCCACCACGAAGCTCATCTGCTGCCCATCGACGACAATGTCCGATACGGGCATGGTTCCCATTTCGCTGGAGACCGATCCTTCGTAGGCGCCTTCCTCACCGGTGATGGTCAGGGTCGCGTCGATGCCCGTCCCTTCCACATCGAGAAAACAATCGTAAACCCCTACCGGGTTGAGCGGCGGCGGTGCCGGGGGTGCCGGTGGGGGGCCGCTGGAACAGGCAGCGATAAGAACAACAAGCGGAAGTAGGTAAAGTCGACGTTTCACAAAGTGCCTCCCAGAGTTTTGGTCCGAAGATTCTCGATCCTTCCTGCACCAGTTCTACCGAAGGAGGTCGCACCGGACAAGTCCCCCGGGGAGCGACTACCTCCCGGGCCACTTTCGGCATGCCCCGATGATTACCTCCCTTGCCTCCCGGGGATCGTTGATGATTTCATAGAACTCCTCCAGGTACTCCACGGCCGATCTTACATTCCGCTCCGACAATCCCACCTGACTTCGGGCTTGCTCCAGGATGGCGTCCCTATTTTCGTTGAACCGGTCGAACAACCCCTCGTAGTCGATGCCCTCCATACAGACGCCCCAATACAACCTTTCCCGGACCGAGGAATGGTGAGGGGCCGTCAACTCGTTTGGCGCTGCATATGGAGCGTCCACCAAACCGGTCCAATCGAAATCATAAGGAGCCGGAAAAAGCCCCAGATCGGTCCGGAGGATCTTCACGTTGTGGCCGGTGCCGGTTCCCCAATCCACGTTTCCGACCATGAACTGGAAAAGAAAGAGCAGACTCAACTGGTCCAGGACGAAGTCGGAGGGACGGGTTGAGGGCGCCTCCAACATTATGCCGCCCAGACGGGTAGCCAGGGCATCCTCGTCTTCAATGAAGAAAGCCATCCGCTCCACCGGATCGTCCTCCCCCCTCGAGTCCATGTACGTGACTTTGGCGAGCTGCACCCTGAAGCCGATGTCGGTGAGATGGTTGTAAACCCGGTAGGCCAGGTACTCCTCCAGCATATTCTGTTCGTACCGGTTTGAGTCCCTGCAGTGGGTGACCAACTTCAGCTTGTCCTGACCGTCGAAAACAGTCCCGTATGTTTCGGTCTCGGGGAAGTTCAGGCGAAGAGGGGGGTCCGAACATATACGCCTCTGGAGCCGGAAGATCCCTCTTGTTTTCACCCGGACCGGAATCTCGACGGAGACTCCGTCCGATTTCCGAATCAGGACCTTTCCGGGGTTTTCTTCGGACTCCTGACTCCTGTCCTTTCTTAACCGGTCGAAGTCGGCAGTCAGCACGAACTCCACTACCTCATCGGAGGTGAAGAGCTCGGTAACCGTCTGGGGACCTGTATGGAGGCTCGGTTCCTTCTGGGTGACATAAAGGGGATCGGGGGATGGCACTTCAGCCCAGGCCGACTCGGCGGGAGCGTGAGAGGCGGCGAGAAGTAGGACGGAAGCCGATAGAAGGAGAAGGGGATGTTTGGCTGGGCGTCCCATGGTGCACCTCTCCCCCGGCATGAGACTGTGCCAGAAAACGATCTCGTGCCTCACAAAGTCAGCTCGGGAAAGTCCCTACAGTCTGCAACCCCACAGAGTGAACGCACAAGTTTCCCGTCCACGAGCGCGGAGTTCCCCCTTTCGCTCTTGGGAGGATCTACCCCTCACCCTCCAACTGCTTCTTGAGCAAGCCCAAGGAAGTCTCCAACTCGTTCCGGGCCGTACCCTCCAGGAGGGTTCGAGGGATGAACCGCAGGATCCCCGTGGGTTTGGCATCGACCGTCATGGTCACTTGGGTCCCGGACCCCGCAGGCTCGAACCTGAGCTCAGCCCTGGCCCTCATCACGGAGTCCGAGGTCGTCTCGTACACTACTCTCTGGTCGAGCTCGAAAACCTGGGTCACATAAGTGTTTTCAATCCGCCGACCCAAGAACTCGCTCACATATCGCTTCCGTGTGCCGACGGCGGTATCGCCCGGGGGGTCTTTGTGAGCTTCCTGGATGCTCGGCTGCCACTCCCGCTCCCGGTCCACGTCGTCCATGTAGGCGAAGACCCGCGTAACCGGGCTGTCGATCACCACCTGGTGCTGGTACTTCATCCAGCAGCCCCTACTTTCGGGCCCGGACGGCCACGTAGTCCCCCCTGTCGTGCCCGGGGACGGGAGACTCAGCGACGTCGTTGGAGAACTTCGGATGAAGCGTCAGAGTCTGGCTCGTCTCCACCACGGAGAAACCGGCCTCTTCCAAGAGGTCCAGCTTTTCCTGGGTCGTCCGCCAATTGGCCGCAGCGGCAAACTCGATGGGATAAGGCACGGCCGGGGCAATGACCTTCAAGGACTCGTCGTCCCAGGTGCCTACTTCGGCAGCCAGGCGGTAAAGGGTTCCGTAGGAGCTTTCCGCCGGTACGTCTGCGACGACGACATACCCCCCACCCTTGAGGACCCGAAAGGCCTCCTCGAACGCGGTCTTCAGGTCACCGATGTAACTTGGCGTGCCGTTGAAGAGCACCGTGTCGAACGAGTCGTCGTCGAAAGGAAGCTTCTCGGCGGAACCGAGCTTGACCTCCATACCCCGCTTCACGGCAATCTCCGCCATTCCTTCTGCAGGCTCGATGCCGAAGCGAATCTCGATGTCATGGCTTTCCCGAAGAATCATCTCGAAAAGCCCGCTTCCGCATCCCACGCTGAGAGCCCGGCCGGGGCTTTGAAGAACACCCGCCAGGAGCTCCACCTCGGACTGCAGTACATTCCGGTTCTGGAGAAACCAGCTGTCGTATTCGGCCGCGTATTCGTCAAATGGTTGGTCCGACACGTCTTCTTCTCTCTCTTGATGTGAACGACGATCCCAATCGGTCTACCTTCCTGAATCCTGCACTTCTCTAGGAGCCCCTACCCCGCCGGAACCCCCTCCTTCCCCCACCCCCACGGGCGGGATGCCGGCACCCCGGACCACGTCGTTGAAGGTGGTTACCCCCCGACCCAGGAGAATCTCCAACCGGTCCCGGAGCGGGTGCCACCGGGCATTGAGGTCCCTGAACACGTCTCGGGCACCATCGTTCACGCCCTCGTCCGATCCCTCCACCGCCCCCATGAGGTAGATGTATTGAAAGTTGATTCGACTGGGGGCGTTGAGGACCGTTTGGCCGTCGTAGGTTTTCCACTGGACCAGCGAGTCTTCTACCATGGTTAGGGAGTCCACCAGGGCAGTCCCCAACTCCCGGACCTCTTCGGTGCCCTCCATCTTCGCTGCCCGATCCAACACCGCTTTCACCTGGTCCCTCACCCCAACCAGCCTCACCACACTCCGGTGAAGCGCCTCCGTCTCCGTCACGATGTCCCGGAGGAGGGCTTCCTGTCCCTCGTATGCGGCCTGGGTAGTCTCCAAACGTGGATCCCTGAGGACCCGCACCTGAGCGGTGACCTCCTCGCCCGCCGGGTCGGTACCGCCGGCCACCATCAGGCGTACCGTGTAGGTCCCAGGCACTACACGGCGCCCCTGGAGGGACCCGAAGGCGTAGAGCTCCGGCACCCGATAGACCTCAGGATACCGAAGGTCCCAAACCACCCGGTTCATCCCTTTCTTCACAGAGAGATCTTCCTGACCGGCGTCTTCGTCGGGCTCTGTGGCGAAGCTACGAATGATTTCCCCGTCACCCGAGAGAATGTCCAGAGTCACTCCCTCTCCTGGCCCGCTCCCGAGATAGAAGTCGATGACGGCACCGTTTGGAGGATTCTCCCCGGTGTTGCCACCCCCACCACCCCCACCCAACCCCACGGCCCGATAGGCGTCCCGGTTCTGGAAAAGATGAATGCCTCGACCGTCGGCGGCGTCGGTTTGCTGCAACACCGAGAGGTCGTCCAACACCCAGAAGCCCCAACCCGACGTGCTGGCCACCAAGTCGTTCCGCTGCTGCTGGATCTGCAAATCCGTAACCGGTGTCAGCGGAAGATCCAACTGAAGGGGTTGCCAGGATCCGCCATCATCAAAAGACACATAAACCCCGCCTTCCGTCCCGGCGTAGAGCAAACCCGGACGAATCGGGTCCTCCCGGACCACCCTCACCCAATGTTCGTCGGCAAAACCATTGGCAATGGGAATCCAGCTCTGGCCAAAATCCCCCGTCTTATAAGCACGGGGGGTGAAGTCGTCGAATTTGTAACGGCTGAAAGCGATGTAGGCCTTGGCCGGATCATGGGGAGAGGGGTCAACGGAATTGACGAGCCCTTCGGTCAAACCCTCAGGTGTCACATCGCTCCAGGTGGCGCCACCGTCCCGGGTCACATGGACCAGCCCGTCATCGCTCCCGGTCCAGATGATCCCCTCCTGGAGGGGCGACTCCGCCACATAAGCCAGCGTTCCGTAAATCTCTCCACCGGCTCCTTCATTGGTGATCGGCCCACCTCCATAACCGAGCTTATCCTCCTGTGCCCGGGTCAGGTCCGAACTCACCTCTTCCCAGCTCCGACCGCGATCCCGACTTCGGAGCAGGACGTTGGCAGCATGATAGATGGTGTTGGGATCAAATTGGGACACGACGATGGGGGCGCTCCAGTTGAACCGATACTTCATCTCCTTGGCCTGGAGGGCCGCCGGCATGACCGGGTAGGCCTGGGTATTCCGGGAGGCACCCGTGATCTGGTCGTACTCGCTCATGATCCCCATGTAGCATCCGGCATACACGTACCGCGGGTCATCTTTGTCAAAGCCCGGGATTGCGCTTTCACACCCGCCCACCGGGTACCAGTCCTTCCAGTCGATTCCTCCGGCGGACCAACTCGCGATGGCAACCGATGAGTTATCCTGCTGCCCCCCGTAGACGTAGTAGGGAAAGCGGTTGTCCGTATTCACCCGATAGAACTGGACCGTGGGTTGATTCTGCTGGGTGGACCAGGTCTCGCCCCCATTGAAGGACACGTTGGCCCCACCATCGTTGGCGTTGATCATCACTTGGTTGTCCCGTGGGTTGATCCAGAGGTCGTGGTTGTCCCCGTGAGGCGTGGCCACCCGAGTGAAGGTCAGGCCCCCATCGATGGATTTCATCATTGGGGCGCTCAGGACATAGACCGTGTTCTCGTCCAGTGGATCGGCAAACACCTCGTTGTAGTACCAGGGGCGAGCCCGCAGAGTCCAGTCTTCCGACACCAAGCTCCAGGATTCTCCGGAATCGTCGGATCGATAAAGACCCCCGCCCGGATCCGCCTCCACCATTGCCCAAATGCGCTCTGGATTGGCCGGCGATACGTCCACCGCGGTCTTCCCCAGGAGTTCCGGGAGCCCTTCAATTATCGGAACCCAGGTGTCACCCCCGTCCTTTGATTTCCAAAGGCCGCTACCCTCCCCTCCACTCTTCACCTGCCACGGGTATCTGATGTGGTCCCAGAAGGCGGCGTAAAGTATGCGGGGATTGGTGGGATCCATGGCCAACTCTGCAGCCGATGCTGTGGTGCCGACATAGAGGACCTTCGTCCACGTCTTCCCCCCGTCGACGGATCGATAGATCCCCCGGTCCTCGCTTGCACCGTAAGCCGCCCCCTGGGCCGCCACGTAAACCAGGTCCGGGTCGGACGGATGCACCCGAATGCGTGAGATGTGCCGGGTATTCTCGAGCCCGAGATGAATCCAAGTCATCCCAGCGTCCGTGGACCGATAGACGCCGTCGCCATGGGAGGTCATCACGCCTCGGACGGCGTGCTCACCCATGCCGACGTAGACCACATTTGGGTCCGAGTCAGCGACCGCGATGGCGCCAACGGACGAGGTCCCGAAGGTGTTGTCGGAGATATTCGCCCAGCTCCGGCCCCCGTCGGTGGTCTTCCAGATCCCGCTCCCAACTCCGCCCTGGTAGTAGGTCATAGGATCCGAGGTGACACCCGCGGCCGCCACCGACCTCCCGCCCCGAAAAGGACCCAGGTGACGCCAGGAAAGATCCTGGTACATGGCTGGATCCACCGATTGGGTAGCCGCTGAGCTCGCCGGCTGCGCTTGAGCCGGGGCGGGGAGGACAGAGCGGCCCGCAAGGATCAGGGCCGCAAGGATCAGGGCCGAGAAGGCTCGGGATTCACTGGACATGGCTTTTCACGGTTAGGAGCGGGTCGGGACTCAAGGCCCCGGATGATGGAGGCGCCGACAGCAGGAGTCAATGAGGGATCCGGCCCCCGGCGGAACGTTGCCCTTGTGATACCGGCGCCCGAAACGGCATCATTCCAGCCTTCGAAGGAATCCGAAACCAGACGAGCTTTGAGACGCTGCTTGCCGAAAGCGGACAGAAACCATGACCCAGCCGAACCCGAGGGACACCTTCACCACCCGATGGGGCTTTATCCTCGCCGCGGCCGGATCCGCCGTGGGACTTGGAAACCTGTGGATGTTCCCGTGGAGACTGGGAGAATACGGAGGTGCGGCCTTTCTGATCCCCTACCTCATCTTCGTCTACGTTCTGGGAACGACGGGGCTCATGGGGGAGTTCGCCTTTGGACGGTGGGCCGGAAAGGGGGCAATGGGAGCATACGACAAGGCTCTGAAGGAGAGAGGGCTTGGATTCGGCAGGCTCCTTGGCGCCTACCCCATCCTGACTCTACTGGGTGTTCTCATTTTCTACCTCATCGTCACCGGGTGGGTGCTCCGTTACCTCTTCTCCTCGTTCTCCGGGACCTTCTTGGGTGCTGGCCCTGCCGAGGACTACTTCAACCAGTTCTCAGGGCAACCTGAGAGCGTCGCCTGGCAACTCCTGGCGGTGATCCTCACCGGGCTAATTCTCGTCTTCGGGATTTCCAAGGGGATCGAGCGGGCCTCCAAGGTGATGATGCCCCTCCTCCTGGGGCTTCTCGTGATTCTTTTGGTTCGTTCCGTCACCCTCCCAGGCTCCATGGAGGGGATCCGATATCTCTTCGTGCCGGATTGGTCCTATCTGCTCAAGCCCATCACCTGGGGCATGGCCCTTGGGCAAGCCTTCTTCTCCGTCTCACTTACAGGAGCAGGGATGTTGGTTTACGGGAGCTACTTGAAGAAGGACTTCGACATCCCCAACGCGGCGCTGAACACGGTCACGCTTGACACATCGATGGCCGTCATGGCGGCCCTCATTATCATGCCGGCTACGTTTGCCTACGGAATCGACCCGGCAGCGGGCCCTCCCCTCCTCTTCATCACCCTGGTGAGCGTGTTCCAGAACATGCCCGGCGGTCACGCGGTGGCCGTTCTCTTCTTCTTCGGAGTTCTTTTCGCTGCCCTATCCTCCCTGCTGGCCATCAAGGAAGCGGTGGTGGAAGCTGCCATGGATCAGTTCTCATGGACCCGGAGGGCCAGTGTTCTTGTGATTGCGGGGGTTGCGTTCCTCTGCGGACTGCCTTTGGCCGTGAACCAGGTTGCGTTCGACGGATTCGTAAACCTAATCACCGTGTACCTCGTACCCATCGGCGCAGCTATCGCAGGCGTCCTCTTCTTCTGGGTCCTGGGCATGGGCCGGGCACGGGCCGAGGTCAACCTGGGTGCGGATAAACCGGTGGGGGTCTGGTGGGACCCGGTGGCGAAGTACCTCTTCGTCGGCGTGGCGATCCTGATCATCGGCCTCTCAATGGCTTTCAGGATCGGTTGAAGCTGTCCAGGATCCTTCCAACAACCTCGTTCATATACTGGTTGGACCCGCCGGGGCTTGGCCCTAGACGCACCACTACGAGCTCCTCGGACGGGATTATCATGGTCATTTGCCCCATGTATCCTGACGGCCAGTACGCGTCAGAAGGAACCCGGGGCATCCCACCATTTCGGTTGAGCCAGAAGAGGGCTCCGTACTCCTGGCGCCTGGCACCCGGAGCCGGAGTGCTCACGAATTCCGACCAGCCTTCAGGAAGAATCCGGTCGCCTTCCCAAACCCCATCCCAAAGATGAAGGAGGCCGAACCGGGCCCAATCCCAGGCACTCCCGAAATCGTACCCGGTCATGATGAAGTTGCCCCAGGCATCGGTTTCGAGGACGAAGTTCCGGGCCCCGATCCGGTCGAAGAGAGCCCTCTGGGGAAAAGTCAGATACTCCTCCCCGGCAGCCTCCACCGTCTGTCGAACGATCCGTCCAAGAGTGAGAGGGTCACTGTTTCGATACCGGAAAGCGGAGTCAGGGGGCAGGTCGGAGGGTTGGTCTATCGCATGCTGGAAAACATCGATGCCGTCGAAATAGACGCGAAAGTGTTCGTTGGTTTCCAACCAGGATTCAGGCCGACCGAGGCCATGATTCTGAAAGTCCAACCCGCTGCTCATCCGCATTAGATGGCGGATGGTTATGGCCTTCCGGGGATCCCCTTCCCCGTGCCACTCAGGAACCGGAGCAGGTTCATCCAGCTTCAGCCTCCCCTCCCGTACCAGGACCCCTACCAACGCCGCGGTGATTGACTTCCCCTGGGACCATGAGATCTGGGGGGTGTTCCGGGTGAAGCCCGGCGCGTAACGCTCCCCGATGACCTTCCCCCTGTAGACCACCCCCAGAGCCCGGGTGTTCTGGGTTTGGCCCATTGCCCAATCCAACGCCGACCGCAGCTGGGCCGCATCCACCTCGGGAAACATCCCATACGCCCCGATGTCCCCGCTGGGCCAGGGTTGGGTTGAGGGATCGGGAAGGTTCCTCGGGACCGGTACAGGTGTGAAGAAGACATCCTCAACCCCGGTCGGTCGAATGGAACAGCCCTGATCCCCATTGTATTCGGCGGTTCGACCAGGGATTCCGGACCCCCAAACGCTGGCCGTTTTCCCCTCGAGGTCGACTTCATATCCGAAGTCCTCCTGCCAGTTGAAATCGGAAAATGGGAGGATGTCCTCCTCCAGAACCCTTGAAGGTTCTCGCTGGTAGTCCCGTCCCACCACAAAGGTTCCGGAGCAGAGATGATGGGCTGCCATGGCCGCCGAATGCTCACGGACGGAAGGGTCAGACCAATTTATCTGGCCCGATACGGGGTTATGCGCCAACCAAAGAAGCACCCAGGGAAAGGTCAACCGCAGGCGGAGCGATCTACGCAGCTTCAGGGAATCCATCGTCCTCATCCTCATAGAGGTTATCTGGCCAGGAGAGGTTACCTGGCCAGGAGAGCTTATCTGGCCGGCTCGATGATTCTTGCCCAACGCGTCTTTGAAGGACCATCTTGGCCCATCGGCAAACCACACACCAGGGAGTTGTATTTGTGAACGCACCAACCTTTCCAGGACGGGCATGCCTTCTCGTGGCATGTCTCTTCGGCTCCGCCGCGTGCGGGGAAGCTCAGACCACCAATCAGGCCCTGGAGTCCATCACCGAAGCTGAGCTGAGGGATCACATCTTCTACCTGGCCTCGGATTTCCTAGAAGGACGGGATGCGGGTAGTTCAGGGTACCAGCTGGCGGCGGATTATGCCGCTGTCCACCTGGGACAGGCCGGTCTCCAGACCATGTACACCGATTCGTCCGGAGCGCCTTCATACTTCCAACCGATCCTCTTTGCCAGCTCCGTTCTCAATGCTGAAACCAGCTTCGGAATAACAGTGAACGGTGTGGAACGGCCTTTCTCGAGGGGAGAGGACTACGTCATCCAGGAGTTCCTGGCCTCAGGGGCCGATCGCACGGCTTTCGAAACTCCCATCTTCCTGGGTTATGGCATTGAGGAACCCGACTTGGGTTGGAACGACTACGAAGGGCTAGATGTTGCAGGCCGGATAGGGGTGATGATCGTGGGGGCCCCGGTCCGGGATGGGGAGCCGGTCCTCCCCCAGGAGCAGCACGAGCTCTACGGCAGCCTTCAAGAGAGCGCCAACACCCGGTTCCAGGCCGCCATGAACCACGGTGTCACGACGGTCATCATCGTCCTGGACGCCGAGTCCATGGACCTGTGGGAAATCATCACGAGTCAGGCGGACAGCCCCTCCACCCGGCCCATGGTTGAGGGATCGGACCCGGACGCACCAGCCCCCGCCTTTTCGGAGCTCATCCTCGTAAGGCCCGAATCCGCTTTGGAACTTCTTTCAGGTACGGGCCTCGATCCCATGACCGGGGAGGGCAGCTACACCACCGGGCCCCTGGGGAACCTCCAGATCTCCCTGGAAACCCGGCACACGGTGGACCCGGGTTACTCCTCCCCGAACGTCGTGGGCCTCCTTCCCGGAACTGACCCGGTTCTCAAAGACGAATACATCGTAATTACAGCTCACCTCGATCATGTGGGGGTCAGCAATGGCGCCGTCTTCAACGGTGCGGACGACAACGCCAGTGGCTCCGCGGCAGTGCTGGAAGCGGCTGAGGCAGCAGCCATGGCTCCTGGCAAGCGGTCCATGATCTTCGTGCTCCTTACGGCAGAAGAGAAAGGCCTTCAGGGTTCCACGGCCTTTGCCTCCAACCCCCCGGTTCCTATCGGTCGGATCGTGTTGAACATCAATCTGGACATGGTGGGAAGGAACTCACCCGATTTCCCCGAGGTCCTTCTGGCCATGGCCTCGGAGAACGGAAGGGCAGGGCTGCTTGAT